>DWVB01000086.1 GCA_019120455.1 Candidatus Avelusimicrobium excrementipullorum | reverse complement strand
CATGGCGTGCAGCAAAGCGGTTTTGCCCAGGTCGTCTTTGGCCGTCGGATCTGCCCCGTTTTGCAGCAGATAATCCACGGCTTCGCGCTGGCCTGCTGCCGCGGCGGCTATCAGCGGGGTAACGCCGTAGCTGGAATTCAGATTGACCGAGGCGGAACCTTCTTCCACCAGCAGCTTGATAATATCCATGTTGCCTTTTTCAGCGGCGACGGTCAGCGGCGTAATACCGGCGTAGTTGCGTTCGTTGACGTCCACATTGGCGTAAATCAGCGTGCGTACGCGGTCGGCGTCGCCGGTTTTAATGGCGCGTACCAGAGACGTATCATACACATATTTGGTTTTGGCTAATTCACGGGTGCCCGGAGTGTCACTGGCATAACCCTGTTTATTCTCTCCGAATACGGTGCCGCGGTAAATGGTGCCCTGCACTTCCTGGCCTTCTATGGCCGGCACTCTTTCGCCCAGTACATTGCCGCGGTAGGTGGGCTTTTTGGAACCGAAAGTTTCCCCCGTGTTTGTGGGTGTTTGGGAGCCCAGCACGGTGCCGCGGTAAATATCCCCGGGGATATTGGAGCGTGCGGCCTCTTCTTTAATCATTTCTTCACGGGTTTTTTCCGTTGTGGTGTTTGCCGGCTCTAACCCTTTGATATAGACGGGCTTTCCGTCCACATAAATGATATCGGGCTCCTGCGCCGGCAGGGCAGGAACCAAAACGAAAGAAAGCAACAGCGTCAGGTAAAATTTATTCATGTTTTCCTCCAATGTCTATATTATAGCAAGACGAAAGAAATTTTGGTATGAAATTTTTATTTTGCTTTATAATAGATAATCTAAAATAACTATACTGTTTTAAATAAAAAGAATTTTCCTGCAAAAATGAAAAAAACTTGCTTTTTTCTTCGTAGGGTTGTATCATAAGAGTATAGATTTCTCCCCCAGAACCTTTCGATTTACCCCCCGAATGGTTCTGAAAAGAGCAGGGCACATCCCCCTGCTCTTTTTTTGTGCTAGGAAATCCTATCTTCAGAAAGTTTCTAAATACAACAAAAACCCCCGCTTACGCAGGGGTTTGATATCTAAAGCGAGTTGTCAGATTTGCAGAACAAGCGCACCGTCAGAATGGGCAAGACTTCATCTTGCATTCTGCCCTTGCGCTTTTCCCTTACAGAGAAATCGCGCTGACGGGGCAGCCAAGACTTCATCTTGCATTCTGCCCTTGCGCTCTTTCCTTACAGGGAAATCGTGTTGACGGGGCAGGTAAGACTTCATCTTGCATTCTGCCCTTGCGCTCTTTCCTTACAGGGAAATCGCGTTGACGGGGCAGGTAAGACTTCATCTTGCATTCTGCCCCTGCGCTTTTCCCTTACAGAGAAATCGCGCTGACGGGGCAGGTGCCGGCGCAAGCGCCGCACTCAATGCATTTGGCCGCGTCAATGGCGCGTTTGCCGTTCTGTTCGGAAATGGCGCCGACCGGGCAGGCCGATTCGCAGGCGCCGCAGTTAATGCAGACTTCGGGATTCACTTTATAAGCCATAAATTTACTTTCTCCTGAATGATAAATAATTGGGACTTATTTATTATATCAAAATTTTTTCCTGCGGCACCATGTCAAACGGGTTATTTACCGCCGCATTTTTTTGGGCGGGCTAACGAAGTTCACTTCTTTATATACCGCCGGTTTTCGTTTTTGTATTGACAAAAACCGTCAAATTGCATATTATATATGAACATATGTTCATGTAATTATTGAGTGAAATAAATTTTCCCCCCTTGTGTAAACGGGAACGGCTGTGGTAAAATATAAAAGTAAGGATAGGCTAACTTTTATGGAAAAAGAAAATTTTCACACGCTTTTTGATTTGAAAGTCGGTGCTGTGGCTGAGATTAAAGATATTCAGACCGAGTCCGCACAGGCCGCCAAACTGGCGGCCATGGGGCTGGCCAAAGGCCAGCATGTTACCCGCAAAGCGGGGCGCAACCCTTTGGTCATATCCGTCTGCGGCAGTGAGATGGCCATCGGCCCCAAAATCGCCAAGCAAATTATTGTCGGTCCCTGTGCACATGCCAAGGACAGTTCTTTCCGGCCCAACACTTTTTTAATGGCGGGCAACCCCAATGTGGGCAAAAGCCTGTTGTTCTCGCGTCTGACGGGCATCGGCATTTTGTCCTCCAACTTCCCGGGTACGACGGTGGGTTTAAATTACGGTACGACGGTGTTTAACGGGGAAAATTACAATATTATTGATATCCCCGGGCTCTACCGTTTGGAAGAAAAATGGCTGATTGAAGGCCAAAAACGGGATCTGTTTAAAGAGCTGAAATACGATTTTATCGTCTGTGTGGCCGACGCCTCGCATTTGGAGCGCAATTTATATTTTACGCTGGAGCTGATGAGCCTGGGCAAGCCCGTCATTTTGTTGCTTAATAAATTTGACGAAGCCCTGCGCAAAGGCATTTCCATAGATGTGCGCGGCCTGTCCAAACAGCTGGGCATTCCCGTCATAGCCGCCGTGGCCACCACGGGAGAAGGGCTGCGGCGTTTGGAAGTGACGGTGGATAAACTGGTTAAAAATGACGGCAAACAGGAGCGCACGCTGGCCATTCCCGCCGCGCCGGAAGAAAAATGGCGCTTAATCGGCGAAATCGTCGGCCGCGTGCAGAAAATCAAACACAAACACGCCTCGTTTACCGAAAAACTGCAGGGCTGGGCCACCAATCCGGTCAGCGGTTTGTTTATTGCCCTGGGCGTACTGCTGGTGTCTTTATATCTTATTGTGACGCTGGGCGAATTGATTATCGGCCTGCTGGAGCCGCTGTATGAAAATTACTATTTCCCCTTCCTGCAAAAAATATTTGCTTTCCTGGAAGGGACGCCCTGGTACTGGTTCCTGCTGGGCGACGGCGGCGAACAGTATTTCGGCGTTTTGTCCGACGGCTTAAAAATCGCGCTGGTGGACGTCATGCCTTATGTGCTGGTGTTTTATTCGCTGCTGGGGTTTTTGGGCGAACTGGGCTATCTGCCGCGTCTGGCGGTGCTGCTGGACCGGCTGTTGCACCGCATTGGCCTGCACGGATACGGGGCTATCCCCATCATGCTGGGCTTTGGCTGCAAAGTGCCCGCCGTTATGGGCGTGCGCGTACTGGAAACCCGCCGCGAACGCATTATCGCCCTGGCGCTGATTTTGGTGCTGGCGCCGTGTATTTCCCAGACGGCCATGATTTTGTCCATGCTGTCGCCGTACGGGATCAAATACCTGCTGATTGTATTCGGCGTACTGTTTATTAACGGCATTTTGGCCGGCACGATTTTAAATAAACTGCTCAAAGGCGAAACGCCGGAAATGTTTATGGAAATCCCGTCCTGGAGCATTCCGCAGCTGCGCCCGCTGGCGCGCAAAATCTGGCTGCGCATGAAAGAGTATTTTTCCGACGCGCTGCCGCTGATATTGGCCGGTGTGCTGTTTGTGGATTTGATGCAGTTTTCCGGCCTGACGGACTGGCTGGCCAAAATTTTCCGCTATCCGGTGGAGTACCTGCTGAACCTGCCCGTGGAGGCCACGCCGGTGCTCTTTTTGGGCTTTCTGCGCAAGGACGTATCTATTGCGCTTTTGGAACCCTTCAGCCTGCCGCCGGACCAGCTGGCCGTGGCCTGCGTGTTTATGGCAATGTATTTGCCCTGCGTGGCGACGTTCTTTGTTATGCTGCGCGAGAACGGCCTGAAAGATACCCTGCGCATTGTGGCGCTGACCTTTGGGCTGGCGTTGTTGAGCGCGACGGTGCTGCGGTTTATTATTTAACGGCTTCTTGCGGTTGTTTAGATTTACGCACACGCCCCAAAACATAATGTTTTGGGGCGTGTTGCTGTACCGGCAAACAATTTTCCAAATTTAAGCCCTTTTGCCGTCTTTTGCCGCTTACATAGCTGGCGCTATGCCGCGCGGCAACTATATCCGGCAAAATCATCTTAAATTTGAAAAATCATGCCGGCGGGACGGATGTTTCAGCGGCGCGGGACGACAGGGAATTAACGGCTTCTTGCGGTTGTTTGGATTTGCGCACACGCCCCAAAACGCTATGTTTTGGGGCGTGTTGCTGTTGAAAAAAATCCCCTCCTTGCGGAAGGGATTTATTGGTAAAGCCAAAATTAATTATTGCTGCCTATGCGGCCGATGTCCACCGGTACGGGCACTTCGCCCATCGGGGTGTCAAAAGTAGCCGTGCCCGTCAGGTGATAATCCACCGTCGCGCTGCCCATGCTGACCAGACCGAGCAGTTTGCTGTCCAAAATGTTCATGGGCACCGTCAGGTAAATTTTTTGGTTTTTGTAGCTGTTGGGCTCAATACGGACGTCCGAAAAGCTGACGTCGGCCACTTCCACTTCGTTCATATACATTTTGCCTTCAAATTTTTTAATGGCGGCGGCCTCGCGGCGGTTTAAATTGGTAATGCCCATATACACGTTAAAAGAAAGGGAATTAACATTATAGTCCGATACTTCAATACTGCGCAGGGCGTAAGTGCAGTTGGCGAAGTTTTCGGCTTCCTGCACGCTGGCGCAGGCGGTAAAAAGAAACGGCAGCAGAGCAAGTAAAAAAAGTTTTTTCACGGCGGCCTCCAGATGAATGTATTAATTTATTGTATAACATTTTGCCTCTCCGCGCCGCCTGTAATTTCTCTGCCAGAAAGGCGTGCGGCTATTTTGTATAATTAAGAAAAATATGAGCAGGAGAAACCTATGAACGATTTGCAAAAAAAGATTTATGACCGCCTGGCCCGTTATGTGGCCGTGGAAACCACCAGCAATTCCCAAAGCAACACCATTCCCACCACAGCCTCCCAGCTGCCCTTCGGAAAAATGCTGGCCGAGGAAATGAAACAAATTGGGCTGTCCAATATCAGCATAGACAAAAACGGATTTGTATTCGGAGAAATACCGGCCAATGTGTCCGGCGCGCCGGCGGTGGGCTTTTTGGCGCATATGGACACGGTGGAGGATTACTGCGGCAAAAACGTCCGCGCCGTACTGCACAGCAACTATCAGGGCGGAGATTTGGTCATTAATGCCGAAAAAAATATGCGTCTGACGGAAGAAAACGCGCCGGATTTGCATAAATGTATCGGCCATGATATTGTTACTTCTGACGGCAACACCCTGCTCGGTGCCGATGACAAGGCCGGCATTGCCCTGATTATGACGCTGGCCGAATACCTGATTGCCCACCCCGAAATTAAGCACGGGCCGGTGAAAATATCCTTTACCATTGATGAGGAAACCGGTACGGGCATCGGTTATTTTGATTTAAAACGTTTCGGCGCGGATTTTGCCTATACCATAGACGGCAGCGTGCTGGGCGATATTGACTGCGGCAATTTTAACGCCGACACCGTGGAAATCAAAATCGTCGGGCGCAACTGCCACCCGGGCGCGGCGAAAGGTTTTATGGCCAATCCCGTGCGCATTGCGGCTGACATTGTTTCTTCCTGGCCGGAGGATAAACTGCCCGAAACGACGGAAGGAGAAGAAGGCTTTATCCTGTTTAAGGATATAGAAGGCAATTTGGAGCATGCCACGCTGGGCGGTATCGTGCGCCACCATGATTTGGCGCAGTTTGAACAGTTTAAAAAGGACCTGGCCGCGCTGGTGGAAGAAAAACGCGCCAAGTATCCCGCCGCTAAAATCACGCTTGCCTACCATGAGCAGTATCGCAATATGCGTCAGGTGCTGGAAGAAAAACCGCAGGCCATGCAGGTGCTGGAGCAGGCCCTGAAAGACGAAAAGATTGATTACCGCCTGACGCAGGCGCGCGGCGGGACGGACGGGGCGCGCCTGTCGCTTAAAGGGCTGCCCACGCCCAATATTTTTGCGGCGTATGAAAACCCGCACGGGCCGTATGAATGGATGAGCCTGGGCTGGGCCGAAAAAGCGTTTAACGTTATGCTGCGCATTGTGGAAAACGCCGCCAAATAAAAAAATATGCCTCTTAAAAAGCCGCCCCGGACGGGGCGGCTTTTTTGTGTCATAAAAAATTAAGAGGGACAGGGGATTTTTATGCAAAACTATTTTTATGTCCGCCGTATCCCGTGCCGATACGTCGGCCGATGCTGCGCAGCTTTTTATCCAGTTCTTCCCGCAGGTTTGGCGTGTCCGGCGCGGCGGCGGCTTTGCCCGGATAGAGCGCGTAGTTTTTGCGCTCCTCTCCCTGGGTGATATTGGGCATAATTACGTTGGCTCCGCTTTGCAGGGCTTTTAAACGGCCATCCGGTTCCAGGGTTTCCATAGCGGTGGTGGCGGGAATGTTGATATCCGGCAGGAGAAGGCGCGTAAGCGCCATTACCTTTAAAGCGGGCGTCAGCTGCGGCGCGGGGGCATCTTTAAGCGGGGTGTCCGGATTAGGAATAAACGGCCCCAGGCCAATCATATCCGCGCCGAGCTGCTGAAAAAATAAAATGTCTTTGGCCAGCGAACGCAACGTCTGCCCGGGCAGGCCCACCAGTACGCCGGTGCCGGTTTCATATCCCAGGCGTTTTAAATCATGCAGGCAGCGCAGGCGGTTGTCAAAACTCATCTCCGGATTGTATTTTTCATATAAAGCGCGGTCCGTGGTTTCTATGCGCAGCAGGTAGCGGTCCGCTCCCACCTCTTTAAAGGCCGCATAGTCCTCATAGGGGCGCTCGCCGATACTCAGAGTAATAGCCATATCCAAAGATTTGATTTGCCGCAGCAGAGGCATCAGTATGTCCGCGGTAAAATACGGGTCTTCCCCCCCCTGCAACACAATGGTTTTATAGCCTTCCTGCGCGGCCTTTTGCGCCAGGGTGAGGATTTGCCGCGGCGTCATGCGGTAGCGCGTTACGCGGCTGTTTGGGGCGCGCAAACCGCAGTATAAACAGCCGTTGCGGCAAATATTGGTAAATTCTATCAATGCGCGCAAATGCACCTCGTCGCCTACATATTTTTTGCGCACGCGGTCCGCCGCGGCAAACAAGGCCGCGTCCGCCGCCTCGTCCTGCAGGATGTGCACGATTTCGTTTTCGGTTAAGCGGTGGGTTTGCTCCGCCCGTTTAATTAGTGCCTGCGCGTCCATAAATATAGTCTATAAAAAAACCCCCGTCGGGTGACAGGGGTTTTTGAAGAATTTGTTTTTTAGCGTACGGTCTGCGGGGTAATGGAATCCAGCAGGTTTTTGGAATCCGAAATGGTGGGCGACAAGACCTTGGTCACCGTATTGTAGTTAAAACGGTGGGAAATCTTGAAGCTCTGCGGATTCTCGGGCGGCACTTTGACCAGAATGGAGTAATTGTTCGGTTCCACGGCGGTGGTAATGCTCCATTCAATCATGCCCTGTGCGGCCGGATGGCGCGAATTAATCAGCTGTTCCAGGGTTTGTCCGTTGGCCATGACTAAATTTTTGACTTCCGTCAGTATCGGATCCAGCGGGTTTACTCCGGGCTGCGCGGCCGGCAGCTGGCCCGGTAACTGCTGGCCCTGCGGCTGCGTCATACCTTGCTGCAGGGGCTGCTGGGGCAGGGTGCCCTGCGGCAATTGCTCATAGCCCGTCTGGCCGTAGCCCTGCGGCTGGGCCGGAATCATTCCCTGATCCGGCTGGACGGGAAGGGGCTGTTGAACGGCCGCCGCGTCCGTCTGCGGCAGGATTTCATTTAACTGTTCATCCTGCAGGGTGTCCTGTGCCGCGGGCGCAGATTTAATGAAGTTAAACTGCGCCGGCAAAAGCTCCAGATAAGCCAGCATGACGTAAATTAACACCAGGATAACAACGGCCACCACGGAGCCCAAGACCATTTTGGTCAGTTTATTCCCGCCGGGTTTAATATCGGCGGCTTTCATATCATGCTGGGTATTGATGTCCAGGTCGGAATCACTCAAATCCAAACGGTCCGATTCGGCCGGTTCCTGCACCATGGGCACGGTCTTAATATCCATGGTGGCACCGCGTTTGGTTTTAATGGTGTTTTCCAAAATGACTTTGGACATCGTCAAATCGGCCTGGTCGGCTTTTTTGCCGGGAATAATTTCTTCCACGGCTTCGGCCACCGGCTGCACCTGCACTTTAGGACCTTCGGCCCCCGCCTGGGCGGCTTCGGCCGAGCCGGGTACGGCGCCGTATTCCTGGGGCAGCGCGTTTTTGGAGGCCGCCGGCGCATTGGAAGAGGCCACGGCGGGAGGAATAAAGTCGGAGATCAGGTAAGTAGAACCTTCTTTCAGTTCCACTTCCGTCATGTCATTGGGATTATAAAATCCTTTTCCTTCCGGCAGGGTTTCCTGGGCCTGCTGGGGCGCTTCAATTTCGGATTCCTCATTGATGTCGGCCGGTTTATTTTCTTCGGCCGGTATCGGAAATTCCGGCGCGGGGGCGCGCTCCGTAAAAGCTTCGTCCAAATCCGCCTGGGAGATTAAGCCGTCTTCTTCCTGGCGTTCTGCTTCGATTTTCTTGCCGGGAACCAGCTCTTTAATAGTTTCCGTTACTTCTTTTTGCTGTTCCGGTGCTTCCGCGTCGGACGGATTCATCGGGGTCAGCTGGTCCGAAACAGGGGCGGCCGCATTGTTCAGCGTCTGCGGCGCTTCCTGCGGCTGTTGCGCGGGAGCGACGGGCTCATCGTTTCCTGCTATATTCAGCTGCGGCTGGTCCGTCAGATCCAGGGTTTCTTTTTCTGAGGGGCTCTGGGGAATGTCCGCTACCTTGTTTTCAGCCGAAGGCATTTGCAGCTGCAGGCCTTCTGATGCCGTGTTTTCCTGTGCAGGAAGAGGTTCTTCGGCGCTTTGCGGTGCATTGTCCAAAGAAGCCAGCTCCGCCTGGGGCTGTTCTTCTTTTTGTTCTTCCTTCTGGGCTTCTTCCACGGCCTGTAAAATTAAATTATCCTGCTGGGCCGGCGCGGTGATTTCATTGATGATTTCTTCGCGCTTTTCCGCGCTGACAGGCTCGGCGGCCGGTTCCGGCGCGGCAGGCAAAGGCTGCGGCGCGGGCTCCTGTACGGGAGCGGGCTGGAGCTGCTCTTTTTTATCCGTTTCCGCGGCGGCCAGTCCGGCGGCCGCTCCGATGGCTGCTGCGGCGCCTGCGGTTTTTAAAGGAGAGAGCAAATCCTGGAATGTGGCTTCTTTTTCCGCTTCGGTTTGTTCCTGGGGTTTGGCATTATAGAGCGAGTCAAGCGCAGAGCGCAACACCACTTCTTCTCCGCCTTTCTCGGCCAAATTTTCCGTCTTGGGCGCACCGATTTGGATTTCGTCTAAAAAATCCACGGGTTTACCGGCCGCGGTGCTGTCCGCTCCGGCCTGGGCCACCAGCTGTTCGGCGTGGTTGACCAGGCTTTCGGTGTTGGTAATTACGGCATCTTCCGTGACGGATTCCGATGCTTGAGATACGGGGGCGGCTGCGGCCGCGGGAGCGGCTTTGGCGGCATTCAGCGCGGCGTCCAGTTTGGTTTTTAAACTTTCAATTTCACGGGTCAGATAATCTATCTTGTCAATTAAGATTTGCGTGGCGGAGTTATCCGGCGCGGCGGTTTGAGAAGGAGGCGCGGTGTTAATGTCGGATGTATTTCCCCGCACCGTATCCAGCTCTTCCTGAGTCAGCGGCGCGCGCGTCATGGTTTTGGCGGCTTCGTCAAATTCAAAAATATTGGAAGCTTTTACCCATTCCTGGCTGCCGCCTTCTTCTATTTCTTCGGAGCAGATCAGCGTTTCCGGCGTGAAACCGTCCAAACCGGCCAACTTGTCCTCTTCGTAAGGACCCTCCACCTTGTCGTTAATGTAAACCCAGTATCTCATTTGTTTTTCACCCTAGCGTTTAAAAATAAACCGTCACGATACAAGCATACCAAATTATCAGCTTTTTGAATAGTCTTTTTTATGTGTTTTGTATAGAGGCTTTAAGCCTCTTTGCTGGCGGCCCGCGCCTTTTTGTACTTTTCCAGCAGCGCGTCCAATTCCTCCGGCTTGGTTTTATGGGCCTGTATGTTGGCCATCATGTCCCCCACCAGCTCCAGCGAAGAGCCGTTTTCCAGCATATCCAGCACGAAGGAAGAAATCCGCGCGTCCGACGTGCCGTTTAATTCCCCCACCAGCGCCGAAAGCGCAAATTCGTGCTTAGCGCGGTCGGACTTCCAAAACGTATACGGCGCAAGGGATTTTTCAAAGAAAGCGGTGATTTCTTCGGCCGGTTTGGTGCCCAAATAATTTTTCAGCGCCTGCGGGGCCAGGCCCTGCGTCAGGGTCTGGGCTTTTACGTCGCGCAGATAAGCCGCCTGCTTCTGCGCCTCTTCCGCGCTCAGCGTACCCAGCATGACTTTGCAGGCCAGTTCTTTGTTTTCCAGTTCGTCCTGGCAGTGGGGCAGCTGCGCCAGCAGTTCACTCATTTCCCGCTCAAGCTGCACAAAGGTTTTCTGTCCGGCGAAACGCTGGGCCAAGTCATATTCATATCCGGCATAGGCGTCTTTTTTGGAGAGGGCTTTGCGCAGCAAAATACGCTCGCGGCGCAGGCCGGCTTTCTGCTGGGCCTTTTCAAAAGTGGGTTCCGTGCCGTCCAAAAGCACCTGCACGGCCAGACCGAGGTTTTCTTCTTTTTGGCTGACGTGCGGCAGACGTGAGAGGACGGCGTCAAAACTGTCTTGTATGTCCTGCGGAGTTTTGACTTTCAGGTAACGGCAGGCGATAATCATTAAATCCTCTTCCAAAATCTGCCCTTTGAGCAGTTTGGAGGTCAGGGCGATATCCTGCGCGTCTTTGTGCGTGATTTGACAGAGCATCACTTTGGCCGCCAGCGAGGCGCAGAGTTTTTCGTCCGGATTGGTTTTTGTCAGGGATTTAATCAATTGGTCAAAATGTTCTGCAAAATCAACGGCGCCCGGCACCGTATATACGGCCAGCAGAGCGGCCGTAATTTTGACGGAAAGATGGTATTTGTCCGCCGCGGCGTAAATGGAAGTTTTGTTTTTTTCCTGTATTTTTTCGTTGGATGGCAGATCCTGCTGGGCCTGTAAAATCAGGTGTTCCAGCGCGTGCTGGGCTTTGTCGGCGTCCTGCATGTCTTTGTTGTCGCGCACGTCTTTTAAAGCGCCGGCAAACTCTACGTCAAAGAAACGGCGGGATCCAAAAGAAGCGTAATAATTAAGCAGCAAATCCGTCACTTCCGGCGGCGTATCCAGCGCCGAGGTCAGCTCCGCCACCGACACGGCATTGTTGTATACGCGCAGTTGGCGCAGGGCGGCGGGCAGGGTGATTTCGTCCAACAAAATTTTGGCCACAATGGTGTCGGACATGGCATTGGCCTCCCCCAGCTGGGCGGAAATGTCGGCAATATCCTGCTGAAGTTGAGCCAGGGGCTTTTTATTTTCCAGGGTGTAAACTATTTTGGCGGCGTAGTCATCGTCAATATTGGGAAGCATTTTGTAAATGGTGCCCAGCATGCCGCTGCGTTTGGTTGCTTTTTCGCTCATAAATCGCTCTCAACAGGATTTTAAAAATACTTCCATATGCTGGCGGAATTTTTCATTCCAGTCCGCATCTTTGATAAACTCTAAATTCGCTTTGATGTTTTCCACGCAGCAGCGCACCGCGCCTTTTAACAGGTGCTGCGCGCAGTAAATGTCCGACATAATGACGGGGGCGATATCGTCTTTGATTAAATCAATTTCACGCAGGCACTGTATGGCCGTGGTGGCGGTGTCAGCCGGTACGCGCGCGGCATAAACCAGGGCGTCCTGCATGGCTTTCTCACGGTCGGAGTCTTCTTTGGGCAGTTTTTTGGCCACGATAAACGCGCTGTAGGCCGCGCCGTCCTCCTGAATTAAATTGTTCAGCTGGGTTTTCAGCGCGCCGAGCTTGCGTATATGCGGCTGCAGCCTGTCTTTGATTTCCTGCGCGGTGGCTTTGCGCTTGACGGTGGTCTGCGCCGCCATCAGCGCCAGGGAACAGCCCATGGCCGCCGCCATGGCCGCGGCCGCGCCGCCGCCCGGGGTCGGTTCGGCCGACGCCAAAGCCTGATTGAATTTTTCCGCCGCTTTAAACCATTCCATACGGTGCGCTCCTACATAATGGTGCCCGAGGGCAAATCCGAATATTTTTTAATGCGCAGCATTTTCAGCCGGTCCTCGTCTATGCCGGTGCGGCTGAAAAATACATGCTCAATGGCGCTGGCCGGCGAAATATAAATGCCGCGCTTGACGCCCTTGGGGTCGGTTTGCAGACCGAGCCAGACATAAAAAGTGACAACGTCATTAAAATTTTTCAGTTCCAGTTCCGCCGCCGCGCGTTGCAGCAGGTGTGCGTCGCCCAGACCGGAAAGTATGGCCGCGGAGTGAAAACCGCAGTTCTTGGCGGCCAGTACGTCGCGGTGGGTGTCCCCCACCACATACACCTGATCGGGCGTAAATTTGGTTTTATATTTTTTTTCGGCGCGTTTGACGGCGGCTTTGAGCATATCTTCGCGTTTGTGTCCGTCCTCACCGTAGCCGCCGCAGGCAAAATATTTCAGCAGGCCCGAAGGCTCCAGCTTGATTTTGGCCCCCTGCTCAATATTGCCCGTGCCCAGCGCCAGGACGACGTCTTTTTCTTTGGAAAGTTTTTCCAGCAGTTTTTTTACTCCCGTCACCAGCTTGTAGGTTTTCTTTTTGGCGGCGTTTTTCACTTCCGCGGGCAGCAGGCTTAAATAAGCGTCATGGATTTTTTTGATTTCGGCTTTGGTGGCTTTTTTGCCGGTAACCATTTCATAAACGATGGAAAAATTATCCGTATCCGTGCGGCCGGATATCAAGCCGTGTTCAAATTTGGGTTCTTTGCCGTAAAGTTTTTTAACGGCTTTGGTGAGCGCGGTGCGCCCGGCCCCGCCGGCGTACACTAGCGTGCCGTCCAAATCAAAAAGTACCAACTTTTTCATTTCTTCGCTTCTCCTTGTTTGCTGACGATGCCCGTCACAATATAAGCCCCGCTTAAGGCCAGTATCAGGCCGAGCACTTTGAAAACGGTAATTTTATCCAGCCCCAAAAGCACCGACATAATAAACGTCATCACAGGATAGGACAGGATAATGGCGGTTGCTTTGCCCAAGTCCATATGGCGTATGGCGTAATACCAAAACGTATTGCCTAAAAAATAATTAATTACTGCACTGAAAGCCAGCGTCCACCACAGCGCGGGCGCGGGGCGGAACATCAGCCCCTGCGTGCACGCTACATATATTATAAGCAAAAACAGCGCCGGAAGGGCAAACAATGCGCGCGCGGCCGCAATTTGCGCCGGATCCATATCCGGCGGCAGTTTTTTGGCAAAGATGTGGCTGAGCTGGAACATCCACAGGCAGCCCACAATCATCAAATCCCCTTTCAGCTGCACCGAAAATCCCGTCTGCCACAAAAGCAGCGTTACGCCTGCCACCACCAGCAGGGAGCCGCCTATTTGTTTGAGCGTCGGGGTTTCTTTTAAAATCAGCCAGGCCAGCAGAATGGAATAGACGATTTCAAACTGGTTTAAAATGGCCGCATTGGTCGGCGTGGTGTAATTTAAAGCAATCATAAACACCGTCATGGGCAAAGCCGTGCCTAATGTGCCCAGCCCCAGGTATTGCCAAAACAGCTTTTTGTCAAACAGCAGTTTCCAACCGCCGGTTTTGTTCAGGTGCGGCGTAAAACAGACCAGCGCGCCGACACAGCTTAAAAATAAAAACAGGGCCGAGGTAACATATGGCGTGGCGTACTTGCCGGCAATCAGGTTGGCCGCCGTGACAAACCAGGCTATCCATATAGCGGCGACGGGAGAAAAGTTTTTCATGTGTGCTCCTGTTGTTTTTTAACGATTAAACTGACCCAATATGCCCCCGCCAGCGTCAGCCCCAGGCCGACCAGTTGGTACAGGTGCAGGGGTTCCAGCCCCAGTATCAGCGATAATAGAAACGACAAAACGGGATAAGAGAGGTAAATGGCCGTTACTTTGCCCAAATCCAGCGCGCGTATGGCCTGATACCACAAAATCATGGCCCAGCCGTATTTAAAAATACCGGTGTATAAAAGCACCCAGGCGGCCTGCAAATTGGGTTTTAGCGTCAGCCCGCCCTGGCAGGCCAGCACGGCCAGAATAACGGCCAGCGCGGGCAGGGCATAGACGTTGCGCGCGGCGGCAATCAGGCGGTGGTCCAGGTGCTTGGGCAGCTTTTTGGCCACGCAGGAAGCGGCCTGCAACATCCACGTGCACCCCACCACCATCAGGTCGCCCGTCCAGCGCGGGGTGTATTGTTCTTTTAACAAAATGAGAATGACCCCGGCCAAAATCAGCGCACTGCCCAGCAGCTGCTGTTTGGTGGGAATTTCGCGCAGGAATACGGCGGCTATCAGCAGGGAATATAAAAGCTCCGACTGCTGCAAAATGGCCGCGTTGCCCGGCGTGGTGTAATGCAGGGCCCACAGCAAAATGGAAAAGGGCAGGGCCGTGCCAAACGTGCCGATGAATAAAAATTTCCAACGGGTTTCTTTGGCAAACAGTGCCCCCCATTGGCGCGCGCGGGTCAGCCACGGCGCAAAAAACGCCGCCGCCATGATGGTGCCCAGAAACACCAAAAGTACGGGGCTGATGACGCCTACGGCGTAACGCCCCGCTATGGGTGAAAAACCGACAATCGCCCAACACAGCCACACGGCCAAAAGCGGATTCATGCCTGCTCCGAAGGTAAAAAGATATATGAAATTATACAAAATTAAGAAGGATTGCCGACGGGAAAATGGCCGAATGGGTTTAGCGCGTATAAAAAAACCGGACTTTTCGTCCGGTTTTTAAAGTTATGCGCGAGGGGGGACTCGAACCCCCAAGCCGTGAGGCATGCGCCCCTCAAACGCACGCGTATACCAATTCCGCCACCCGCGCCAAATTTGCATAAAAGGGAAACTGCTTTGATATATTTATTTTAGCAAAAATAGCCATGGTATGCAAAAAGGGGTTGGGAAAACAAGAGAAAAAAGGTATTTTCCCCCCTCCCTGCACATTAGGACGAAAAAACCCGCGCTTTGGGCGCGGGTTTTGAGGTATAGAAAAAACTAATTGGCCGTATCCGCCGGAGTTTCCGCGGCAGGGACGGCAGGAGCCGCGGCGGCAGGGATTTGGACCGTATCCATGACGGAAGACGAGGTGCGTTTGTTATAAGTTACCGTCAGCAGAATAGAAGTCAGAAACAAGACCACAGCCAAAGCGGCGGTCAGTTTGTTTACGGCGTTGAAAGCGGTGGGGCTGGCAAAAATATTATCCGCGCCCGACGCGCCGAAAATACCGGCGGCGGAACCTTTGCCGCTTTGCAGCAAAACCAAAATAATTAAAAGAATACAAACAAAATAGTGGACAATCAGCAAAAGGGTCAACATATTTTTAATCTCCTGTAAAAGTAACGTAGTTATTATACAATTTTTAACGAGCTAAAACAAAAACAAATTTTTACATTTTATCTGACGGTGTATTCACATACAGAAATTGGTAACTTATATGCCTGAAAGGGGATTTTTTGGAAAAGCGGATTTAATTTAGGCCCTTTGCCGCAATTTACCAAAAAAATCGTAAAATTTGCGGCTATATGGAGGATTGAGGGTATTTTGATATTTTGTACCTCTTGGAATTTACTTCCTGGCATAAATAGACCGGGCCCCAAACAACAGGGCCCGGTTTGTGGTTCAGAATTTACAGTTGGCAGGAATAATTGCCTTATTTGGCCAAAGCAGCCAAACCCGGCAATTCCTTCCCTTCCACAAATTCCATACTGGCGCCGCCGCCCGTGGAAACGTGCGAAAACGCTTTCTGATCAATTTTGCCTTTCTTGAGCACATTGACGCTGTCTCCGCCGCCGATGATGGAAATAGAGCCGTTTTTGGTGGCTTCAATCATTGCATTGGCAATGGCGTAGCTGCCCTGGGCGAAATTCGGGAACTCAAACACGCCCATGGGGCCGTTCCAGAAAATCGTTTTGCATTTGAGGATTTCATCGGCAAACAGCTTTTCGGTTTTGGGGCCGATGTCCAGGCCTTCCATGTCGGCCGGAATGGTGTCGGACACCACGGCTTCGGCCGTCTCGGAAAATTCTTTGGCAAGGCGGAAATCCACCGGCATCAGCATTTTGACGCCTTTGGCCTGCGCTTTGGCCATGACCTGGTTGGCTTCTTCAATTTTGCTTTCGTCCAGCAGGGATTTGCCCACTTCCATGCCTTTGGCTTTGAGGAAAGTATAGGCCATGCCGCCGCCGATAATCAGCACATTGACTTTGTCCAGCAGGTTGTTAAGCAGCATGATTTTGTCGGACACTTTGGCCCCGCCGATAACGGCCGCAAACGGGCGGGCCGGATTATTGAGGGCTTTGCCCAAAAATTCCACTTCTTTCTGCACCAGGTAGCCGATGCAGCCGGGCAGATACTGGGCGATCGCGCTGGTGGAAGCATGGGCGCGGTGCACGGTGCCGAAAGCTTCCTGGACAAAAATTTCGCCGTGTTTGGCCAGCTGTTTGGCAAATTCGGGATCGTTCTTTTCTTCTTCGGGGTGGAAGCGCAGGTTTTCCAACAGTACGATTTCGCCGTTTTTGGCGCTTTCCACTACTTTATCGGCTTCCGGGCCGACGCAGTCTTTGGCAAAGTGCACGGGCACGCCGAACAGGCGCTGCACTTCTTCCGCCACGGGGGCCAGGCTGAATTCCGGCATGACTTTGCCTTTGGGGCGGCCCAGGTGGGCCATCAAAACGACGCGGCAGTTGTTATCCAACAGGTATTTGACGGTTTTTTCGGTGGCGACGATGCGTTTGTTGTTGTCCACTTTGCCGTCTTTTAAAGGCACGTTGTAATCCACGCGCACCAAAACTTTTTTGTTTTTAATATCTACGTCCTGCATTTTTTTAATGCTGTCAAAATTCATATTCTTTCACCCCTTCTTTTCAGAAAACAAAGGCGGCTTTTGCAAGCCGCCTTTGCTTGTAAGACTGATTATTTGTTGACCGAAGCCATGTGTTTGATCAGGTCCAGCACTTTGTTGGAATAGCCGATTTCGTTGTCGTACCAGGAAACGACTTTCACAAAGGTGTCGGTCAAAGCGATGCCGGCTTTGGCGTCAAAGATAGACGTGCGCGGATCGCCCAGGAAGTCGGAGGAGACCACGGCGTCTTCGGTATAACCCAAAATGCCTTTGAGTTCGCCTTCGGAGGCTTCCTTCATGGCTTTGCAGATGTCTTCGTATTTGGTCGGTTTGGCCAGGTTGACGGTCAAGTCCACTACGGACACGTCCAGCGTCGGGACGCGCATGGACATACCGGTCAGTTTGCCGTTCAAAGACGGAATGACTTTGCCCACGGCTTTGGCAGCACCCGTGGAAGACGGGATAATGTTGCCGGAGGCCGCGCGGCCGCCGCGCCAGTCTTTCATGGACACGCCGTCCACGGTTTTCTGCGTGGCGGTGGTGGAGTGCACGGTGGTCATCAAGCCGTCCACAATGCCGAATTTGTCATTCAAAACTTTGGCGATAGGGGCCAGGCAGTTGGTGGTGCAGGAGGCGTTGGACACAAACTGCGTGCCTTTGACGTAGGTTTTTTCGTTCACGCCGACCACGAACATCGGGGTGTCGTCTTTGGAAGGAGCGGACATCACCACATATTTGGCGCCGGCTTTAATGTGGGCCTGCGCTTTTTCTTTGGTCAGGAACAGACCGGTGGATTCCACGATGTATTCCGCGCCCACTTTGTCCCAGGCTAGGTTGGCGGGGTCTTTTTCGGCGGTTACGCGGATGGCTTTGCCGTTGACGATGAGTTTGCTGTTTTCCACGTCGGCTTCCACGGTGCCTTCAAATTTGCCGTGCATCGTATCGTATTTGAGCATGTAAGCCAAATAGTCCACGGGGGTCAGGTCGTTGATACCGACGATTTCAATTTCAGGATGGTTCATGGCGGCGCGGAACACGAAGCGTCCGATGCGGCCAAAACCGTTAATACCTACTTTGATGGTCATACTGTCACATCCTCCTAATAATTAAAACTACTCGTCCCTTCTATTCTACAAAATTTTATGCGGCCTGTTAATTGTCCCGCGTGCGGGCCAGCAGACGCAGGATTTCCAGGTACAGCCACACCAGCGTTACAATCAAACTAAAACCGGCGTACCATTCCATATACTTCGGCGCAACGACCTGTGAAGTCAGCTGGTCAATAAAGCGGAAGTCAATCAGAAAATTAAACGCCGCCACCGCGCAAATTACTACGTTTATGCCGATGCTTAATGCGCTGGTGCTGCCAAAATACGCCACATTAACACCGAATACGGAGAGCAGCAGCGAGATGATGTAAAACAGCGCAATGGCCCCCGTAGCCGCAGTAATGCCGATAACCAGGCTGTTGGTTACTTTAATAATGCGGGTTTTGTACAAAAACAGCATAATGAAAAAGACCAAAAAGGTAATGGCGATGGCCTGTCCCACGATGCCCTGATACTGCGCGTTATAAGCTGCGGAGATAATTCCCAGCACCAAGCCTTCTCCCAGCGCGTACAGAGGAGCCAGAACCGGTGCGGCCGTTTTTTTAAAAATCACAATCATGGCTATAGCAAATGTAACAATAGCTATCAATGACGTATATCCAGCCACAGCCTGGATGTTATTCCAGCTGATTAAAGCGCCGACAGTACACATCAATAACAAAAAGAAAGTTTTATTGATGGTGCCTTGCAGCGTCATAGCGCCTTCTGTGCGGCTCATGGCCTGGCGAAAAGCATTTTCGTTGAAAAGCGGATTGCCGTTGGGCATGTTTTCCCCCTCCTGTAATAATGTTACAAGTATTCTATAAAATTTATGCGGCGTATATACAACCGTTTTATATGAACGCCTTTATTATGCCGTATTTTTTCATAAGGGGAGAGAGATAAAAAAACCCCGGGTTTGCCCCGGGGTTTTTTTATTTGAGGAAATAATCTTCGTTGACGGTTTTTTGTTTTATCTGTTTCCAGTCTGCCGGAGAGTGTTTTTCTATGTTGGCCTGCAGAAACTGTATGGCAGCCGGAGTCAGGAAGAAATAGGTCCGGCCCGATTGGCGGTCGGTAATGTCTACGTCCGTGGCGTTAAAGCCCAGCAGGAATTCTTCCGTGCTCCGTTCCGGTACCAATCCGAATACAGGGTCTCCGCTGTCTCCGTCTATAAATTTCCAGCCCAGGCGGAAGCAGCCCGTTTCCGTGCAGACCGTAGCCACTTTGACATCGGCGCATTCGCGTCCGCCGAAGGGCCAGCATTCGTCACGGTTTAAAATGGCCTTGGAAAAAGCGGTTTTCAGCTTCTGCGGATCTTTGGCTACAAATAAATTAACCGCAGGTTTATTTTCTACCGCTTCTTTCAGTTTGGCATTGGCCGGATCAATGCGGATAAGAAATATTTTATTGTCTTTGCTGGAGAAAATGTTATCTTTTGAAACCACTTGTCCGTTAATAATGGCATTTTCAATCCAGCGGATCACCGTGGGGTGGCTGTAATAAGGATCCCCGCTACCTCCACCCGAATGGCGGATAGTGGCGCGATCGGAAAGCCCCACACAGGCCCAAGACCCCATCAGATAATGGGAGCTGATGCGCACCACGGGGCATTCTTTTACCAGCGGGTCATTGTCGGCGTAGTCGCTGTCCACGGCGGCATCTACCGTCAGTTTGACCATTAAAACGCCTTTTTCATGGGCGGATGAAGAATGCTGTATTTTCAGGGGTTTGGCCGAGTCTGCCGCCTGCTGCAATGCCTGGGAAACCGCATCGGCGCTTACAGCATAAGCCAGCGGAGAACACAAGACCAGCGTTGCCAAAAAAACAAATATTTTTCGTTTCATGGATTAGCTCCTTTTTATGAATCTTTCATTAATAGTATAAATTATTTGTTTCAAACTTCAAGGGACAATGGACCTCTTTATAACAGAAGAAAAGGCCCAGTCCATTCGGGCCCAAAGGGCCTAAAAGTTTTTATGGGCAAGCGTGTGTTTACTTGTGTGGCGATTGCCGGCTTGCGTGAGGAACACCGGACATTATATCGCTTATAATAACGGCTGCAGCGCATAAAAATCCCCGCTTTCAGCGGGGAACGTAAGGAAAGTAAACACCCCCGGCCAGGCCGGGGGTTTAGGTTATTTGGAGAACAAATTATCCGCAGAGTCCAGGTAGAGGGACTGACGGACAAAATCCCAAGATTTGCTGTCGTGTTTTTGAATTATGCTGCTGATAAATTCCAGGTCTTTAGGCGTCAGCACTTTGTATTGGTTGGAACTGTGTCCTTTCCAAGAGGGGTCGGCATCCCAATATCCGGCTATGCCAAAGGATAAGCTTTCTTCAGCCGTATTAAACGCCGTTAAATATTCTGAGGCATTTCTGTCTACATAAAACAGAGGATCCGTAGCCGTTCCGTTTATTGAACTGGAAGCCGAGAATATGTCTCCGTGCAGGGAGTTTGTTTTTATTTTGGCTTTCGTTTTATCGCTTGCCAGCCAACCCCAGCGGGAAGAATGTACAAAGAAATCTCCCGTTGCGGTCAGGGTAAAAATATTTTCGGGGCGGCTGAACGCAATCAGACGCAGATTTTTCTTGTTTTGTAAAACCTTCTCCAGATGCTTGTTTTCCTGCATAGGAACATAAACCAGCATTATATTTTCGTTGGCAAAAATTTGGGGTTTGGCAATTATATAATTATTAAGAGCCATTTTACTGATTGTGATATCAGAGAGGGTATAAATGTTATCATCGGACATGATCATTTCAATACTTGTCTGCGTAATATCGGCAAGAGGACATGTCGCGGAAGTAATAACCCAGTTGGGGGCCAACGCATATGTTTTGCAACCGATTTTACCGATCATTGGTACCGCTGCCAGGTACTCATGACGGGCAGATCCCCGTACTTCAGAAGTTAACAAGATATTCTCATTCATTACCCCTTCATTAGACATGGCAGCCTTCAGAGACGCCTGTTCCAGCGCTTGTGCCAGTTTTTGTGCGGTGTCTGTTGCATATATGGACGGGCATAGAAAGACTGACAGCATTAGTAAAGCTACAAGTTGGCGGTACATAAGTTCTCCTGTTTGATAGATTTATATTTATAATATAATTTGTCCCTTTTCCGGGACAAGGGACAAAAGTCCTATTCGTAAGGATAAAAGGGCCTACCTTCGAAAGGGTCCAACCGGAGACATGGTACGTCTGTGAAGCCTACATCTTTATAGCATAAAAAAGCCGGCCCAGGAGGGCCGGCTTTGATAACGGCGGTTAAATTACATCATGCCACCCATTCCCCCCATACCGGCCATGCCGGCGGGATTGTGGGAATGTTCTTTTTCCGGAGCGTCGGCCACCAAGGCTTCGGTCAGCAGGACCGTAGCGGCGATGGAAGCGGCGTTCTCCAGCGCGGTGCGGACCACTTTGGCCGGGTCCACCACGCCGGCTTTAATCAGGTCTCCGTACTGGCCGGTTTCGGCGTCAAAACCGTCGGACTGGCCTTTCATGGACAGCACTTTGTCCACCACGACCGCACCGTCCAAACCCGCGTTGACCGCGATTTGGCGCAGCGGGGCGGTTAAGGCTTTGC
>DWVB01000085.1 GCA_019120455.1 Candidatus Avelusimicrobium excrementipullorum | reverse complement strand
TCTTCCAGCTTTTTGAGTGTGGGGAAGAAAATAATTTCGCGTATGGAGTCCTGCCCCGTGAGCAGCATAACCGTGCGGTCTATGCCAATGCCCATACCGCCCGTGGGAGGCATGCCCGATTCCAGCGCTTCTATATAATCGCCGTCCAAAATATCGGCGTTTTCGGCGTCCTCGCCCTGGGCCTTGGCCTTTTCGGCGGCCTGGTCTTTGAGGCGCTGGTACTGGTCGGCGGGGTCGTTGAGCTCCGTGTAGGCGTTGGCAATTTCGCTGCCGGAGACGAACGCTTCAAAGCGTTCCACGATTTCGGGGTCCCCGGGTTTGGTTTTGCTGAACGGGCTGACTGCCGTAGGATAGTCCAGCGCGATGACGGGGCAGTTGTAGCCCGCCAACAGTTTGGTTTCAAACAGTTCGTCAAACAGTTTGCTGTCCGGGTCGGAGGCGGAGAAAGAAATGCCCTGCTCTTTGGCCAGCTTGGCCAGCGGCTCGCGTTTAAACTGGCGGCCGTCCAATACTTCGTGGATGTCCTGGCCGAATTTTTCTTTCCAGGCCTGCGGAATATACAGGCGTTTATACGGCGGCACCAGGTTGATTTCCTGGCCGCGGTAGGTTACTTTTTCCACCCCGATAGCCTTGGCGGCGTTGGCCAGGATTTCTTCAAACAAATCGGCCATGGTGTTCACGTCCCCGTACGCCTGGTACAGCTCCATCATGGTAAACTCGGGGTTATGCGTGGTGTCTATGCCCTCGTTGCGGAACATGTGGCCGATTTCGTAAATGCGGTCAAAGCCGCCCACAATCAGGCGTTTGTGGTACAGTTCCAGCGCGATGCGCAGGCGCAGCGGCATTTTCAGCGCGTTGTGATACGTCTGGAACGGGCGCGCCACCGCACCGCCGCTGTCGGGCGTGAGGATGGGGGTTTCCACTTCCAAAAATCCTTTTTCGTCCAGCGTTTTGCGTATGGAGGAAATGATGTGGGCGCGTTTGACGAAAATATCTTTTACGTCCTCATTGGCGATTAAATCCAGGTGGCGTTTGCGAAAGCGCACCTCCGTATCCTGCAGGCCGTGGAATTTTTCGGGCATGGGGCGGATGGCTTTGGAAATTAAATCCAGCTTGTGTACTTTAATCGTGCGTTCGCCGGTTTTGGTGACGAACATATGCCCCGTAACGGATACAAAATCTCCCACGGCGACGTGTTTTTTAAAGAAGGTGTAGGCTTCTTCGCCCAGGTTGTCTTTGGCCACATACAGCTGCACTTTGCCGGAAAAATCACGCAAATGCGCAAAGGCGGCCTTGCCCATCAGGCGCAGCTGCACCAGACGCCCCGCGGTGCATACTTCGGCGTCATCGGGCGAATTTTTGGCTTCGGCGCAGGTTTGTTTTTTCTCACAGCGGTTGGGATAAGGGTTATGGCCGGAGGCTTTGAGTTCCTCGGCTTCGGCATAACGCTGGGCGATGATTTCGTCCAACGCGTTATTGTGTTTTTCAGCGGGTTTGGCGGTGTTTTCCATAAAGACCTCTAAAGAAAAAAGCCGCCGCCTTACGCCGGCGGCGGCCCAAATAAATCTGGTTCCGGGACTAGGACTCGAACCTAGAATTAATGCTCCAGAGGCATCCGTGTTACCATTACACCATCCCGGATCAACATACATATTTTAGCATTTCGCGCCGCGCCGCGCAAGGGGCCGGCCAAAAAACAGGAAGAACAGACACAACAGGCGGGCAATTTGTTATAATAAAAGCAGTTCCGCGCCTATAGCTCAATCGGTTAGAGCAACCGACTCATAATCGGTGGGTTCCAGGTTCAAGTCCTGGTGGGCGCAGGTAAATTTTAACAAAAAAGAGGCCCCAAAGGCCTCTTTTTATTTGTTTCGGCGGCAAAATTGCTACAATAAAAACACGGGGCATGGCCCAATGGTAGGGCGTCCGCTTTGGGAGCGGAAGGTTCCCGGTTCGAGCCCGGGTGCCCCGATTTTTATATCTTTTATGAACAACGCAGAACCGAAACTGCCGTATCTGACGTTTGTGCACCGTCCTCAACGGGGCTATTTGTTTCACGGGGACGGAGATATTCATACCGTCGTGTCCCCCGCGTTTGAAACGCCGGTGGATTTTTCGTCGTTGATTCTTTCCGTTAATTACCATACGGCCACCAACGGCTGGCTCCTGTCCGAGGTGCAAATCCGCCAGGGCGGCGTATGGAGCAAATTTTTTAAGCTGGCGCTGTTTTCCGTGCGTCTGGGGCACAGCTTTGATACGCAGGAGGACGACAGCGCTTTCCTGGCAGTGGATGTGTTGCGCGCCAAAACGCCCGCCCAGGCGTACCGTTTCCGCCTGACTTTGCACGGGGATATGGACGTGCCGCGCGTATTCGTCTGTCTGACCGACGCCGCGGCCGCATATGACGGCTGTGCCGCCATTTTGCCGCCCGGCCATTTAAAAATCCCCGTCAACCCCCTTTCCCAAATGTGTCTGGCCGTTTCGCCCACGGATAAGCTGCGGCTGTGCAGCCCCACTTCGCTGACCATGGCTTTGCAGACGTTAGGCGTCAAAGCCGAGCCGCTGCAAACCGCTTCGGCCGTATATGACGACCGTGCGCGGATTTACGGAAACTGGACCCTAAACACGGCCTATGCCTCCCGTCTGGGGTGTGAGGCGTTTGTCACCCGTTTCCAGCGCCTTTCGCAGCTGGGGGAGTTTTTGACGCCGCAGAGTCTGGTGCTGGCCACCGTGGCTTACAAGTGCGGGGAGCTGGCCGGCGCGGCGGCGGCGCAGACCCCGGGGCATCTGGTGCTGCTTTGCGGGTGGGAAAATGGTAAAATACGGGTGGCCGATCCGGCCGCCGAAACCGCCAAGGAAGTAATCCGTTTTTATGACGCAGCAGAATTTGCCCGCGCCTGGCTGATGCACAAACGCGGTGCGGCATATTTAGTGAGGAAACTATGAAGAAACTCTTTTTTGTATGGTTTGTTTGTTTGTGCTTTTTCTGTGCCTGTGCGGAGAAGCAGGATAATGATACGTTGATTATGGCCCACGGAGGGGAAATGCAGTCTTTGGACCCTGTGTTTTCTTATGACGGGGTAACGCAGGGCATGATGATGAACGTGTACGATACGCTGCTGAAATTTAACGGCAGCTCCATGAATGAATTTTTGCCTTCCCTGTCCACGCAGGTGCCTACGGTGGAAAACGGCCTGATTTCCCGGGACGGGCTGACCTATACTTTTCCCATACGCAAGGGCGTTAAATTTCATGACGGTACGGAAATGACTCCGGAGGACGTACGTTACTCTATTTTGCGTTTTATTCTGTCCGATGTGTCCGGCGGTCCGTCCTCCCTGCTGCTGGAGCCGATTTTGGGTTATAGTTCCACGCGTGACGAACAAGGCAATATCGTAGTGGATTTTAAAGAAGCCGCGGAAGCCGTGCAGGTGCAGGGAGACAATGTGGTCATCCGTCTAAAAAAGCCCTTTGCTCCGTTTTTGGGCGTTCTGGCGCGCTGGGGATATGTGGTGCCCAAAAACTGGGTGGCGGCGCACGGCGGCTGGGACGGCACGGAAGAAACGTGGAAGCAGTTTAACAATTTTGAAAAGCAATCTTCCTACTTGTTTGATCATATGAACGGCACCGGCCCGTTTAAGCTGGTGCGCTGGGATATTTCGGGCCGCCGCCTGCAGCTGGCCGCCAACGAGGAATATTTTGAAGGAGCCCCGCGGCTTAAAAATATTCACATGATGACGGTGACCGAACCGAGCACCCTGCGCCTTCTGTTGGAAGGGGGGGACGTGGATATTGCGGAAATTCCCACCCAGTACGCCGACCAGCTTAAAGGCACGGAAGGGGTGGTCATATACGATAATCTGCCCCGTCTGCGCACAGATCCCGTCATCTTTTTTACGCTGGACGTCAATGCCAAAGGCAACCCGGATATCGGTTCAGGCAAGCTGGACGGCAACGGTATTCCGCCCGACTTCTTTTCCGATTTGGACGTGCGCAAAGGGTTTGAATATGCTTTTGATTACAACTCGTTTCTCAAAGAAGGTCTAAACGGCCGCGGTGCGCGCGCCTACGGCCCCGCTCCGGAAGGGCTGGTTTTCTATGACAAAAACGATCCGCATTATGATTTTGACCTTAAAAAAGCCGAAGAACATTTCCGAAAAGCCTGGGGCGGACAAGTGTGGGATAAAGGCTTTGCGCTGACCATTACTTATAATTCCGGCGGTTTCCCGCGTCAAATGGCGGCGGAAATGCTCAAACGCAATGTGGAATCCATTAATCCGAAATTTAAGGTGGACGTGCGCGGCGTTATGTGGGCGTCGTTCCTGGAAAAAACCGCCGCCCGCCAAATGCCCATTTGGGTCCGCGGCTGGGTGGGGGATTACGCCGACCCGCATAACTTCTATTTTAATTTTATGCACCGCGACGGCCGTTATTCCCAGGCCCAGGGATATCAAAATCCCCGCGCCGATGAATTGGTGGGCAAAGCGTTGGCAGAGAACAATCCGGCCAAACGCGCCAAATACTATAAAGAACTGCAAAAAATCGCTTATGAGGACGCCATGCAGATTTATACCGTTCATCCCACCGGTCTGTGGGCCATGCGCAGCCGCGTAAAAGGCTTTCAGGACAATCCGGTGTTTATGGGCATTTATTTTTATCCGATGTATAAAGAATCGGAAAAATAAAGGCGGTTTTATTTCAAAACAACGTACGGCATTTTGTCCGTGCGTTGTTTTTTATGCGGGAATGCGCTGTTTTTGGCGCCGTATTTGTCTTTTGGACGTAAATTTGCTATACTTATATTGCGGGGTAGAGAAGCCTGGTATCTCGCAAGGCCCATAACCTTGAGATCACTGGTTCAAATCCAGTCCCCGCAATAGATTTCATACCGCCCTTACGGGCGGTTTTTTTATGCGGCGGTGGAGTGATATTTGGCGGATATGAACATCTGCCCCGCCATTTTATGTACAATTAAAAAAAAAGGGTTGGCCGAAAAAAGGCCAAAAAGAAGGTGAAGCACATGAAAACGATTGTATTTGTAGGAAACCACAAAAATTTCTCCGGCCTGCGCCTGGGAACGCGCCTGGCCCACGTATTGGCGGAAAAAGGCCAGGATATCGTTTTGGCCGGTATAAAAGGCAAGCTGCCCAAACATACGAAACTCGCCACCCTGGAATTTGCCGCCGCGGCCAAAGCCAAAAGCATGGCCGAAACGTTTAAAAAAGCGGGTGCGGACCGCGTGATTTCGCTGGTGTCTTTGCCGGCGTGCGAAGCCGCCGCTTTGGCGGGGCTGCCGTATATTTACTGCGAGCCCGAAAATTTCAAAGAAGAAAAAGCCGTTAAAAATAAAAAAGCGTTGCTTAAAAAAGCCGAAAAAGTGGTGGTTATCGGCAAAGGGGATAAACCGCTGGATAAAAAGCTGTATGCCTCCAACGCCGTGCGCACCGCCAATCCCGCCGTGTGGGTGGAACATTACAATTATGACAAACCCGCCTGCTTTAAGAAAGAGAACAACATCGTGGCCGCGGGCAAGCTGGCCAAAAGCGGCGGCTTTGACGTTTTGCTGAAAACCTGGGCGCGTCTGGCCCCCGCACACGGCACCTGGCATTTAACCATTGTGGGAGACGGGGTAAACAAAGCCGCCCTGAAAAAATTTATAGAGAAAAACGGCCTTTCCGAAAGCACCGAAATCGTGCCGGCGGACAGTGATTTGTACAGCCTGCTGCGCAACGCCGACATTTACGTCAGCCCCGCGCGTGAAGCCGAAGGGCTGGACGAACTTTTGGACGCCATGGCCAGCAAACTGCCCGTAGTAGCCACGGATGTGGCCGGTGCGGACGAATTGGTGGCTAATGCCGTCAGCGGCCTGCTGGTCAACGCTGGGGAAGAAGAACCGCTGACCGTGGCGCTGGACGACCTGATGGTTAACTGGGGCAAACGCGTGGGCATGGCTATAGAGGCCTCTCATATGAAGGACCGCTTCCCGTTTGACGCGTTTGCGGCCCTGTTTGACGAAGAATAACATTCATGGACTTTCACAACGACCGGACGCGGCTGTCCCTTAAAGCCCTGCAAATGCTGCCGCAAATGTACGGGCGGGACTGCCGCGCCGTGCGTTGGGCCTTTGCTTACCGCCGCCTGCGCAATGCGCTGTGGTGGGGGTGGCGCCGGCGCGTGCTGTCCTGTATAAAAAAAGGCCCGCCCAAAGACGGCCGCCTGCATGTGTTCTGGCATTTGCGCGGCGGTCTGGGCGACTGCGCCGCGGCGCGCCTGGCCGTGCTGGCCCTGCGCGCCAAACTGCCCGCTGCCGTATTTTATTATCATACCGATTCCCCGTCCGCCGCGGCGGCTTTGTTTGTGGAAGATGAGAAAAATATTTTTCTTCCTGCCGGCCAGCCGCTGTGGTATAAATACGATGTAGCCTTTGAAACCTGTCAGTCTTTTAAGACCGTACACGTCAACCGCGCCCGCGTGCAAAAAACGGCGCCGGAATTTTTGCCGCTTTTGGACGAAATGGCCAAACGGCAAAACGAGTTTTCTTTTTTTCTGTCGGATAATTATTTAATGGAAGATTTGCTGGGGCGTTTTGCCGTGGAACAAAAACTGCCGCGCGCGGCCCTGCTGTCTTATTTAAGCGGCACGGATTTTGACCCGCTGGCCGCACCGCCGCTTCCGCCGCAGCTGACGGACGGCGCGCGCCTGGCGCGCTTTGGCCTGCAGGGGAAAAAATATATCACGTTTCATGACGGTATAGACGCCACGTTTCATTTGCGCGGGAGCCGTCCTTTAAAAAGCTGGCCGGAAAAGAACTGGCGGGAGCTGGCCCGCTTGTTGAAAGAAAAGTATTCGGATATCACACTGGTACAGCTGGGCGGAAAAAACAGCCCCAAATATGATTTTGCCGATGTCTGCCTGGTGGGGCAAACCCGCGTGGAAGATCTGCCGGCCCTGCTAAACCATGCCCTGCTGCATATAGACGGGGAAAGCGGCCTGGTGCAGCTGGCGCGCTTTTTGCAAAGCCGCTGCCTGGTGCTGTTTGGGCCAACGGACAAAGATTTCTTCGGGCTTTCCAAAAATATCAATTTGAAAGAAAATGCCTGCGGCAGCTGTATGTGGCTGTTGGGCACGGCCTGGCACGTGACTTGTGCGCTGGGCTATAAAACCTGCCGCAACATGGACGCGCTGACGCCGGAAAAAGTGTTCCGCTCGGCGTGCGGCGCCCTGGACGAAGTATTAAAATAATTTCTTGGCGATGCGGGATATTTCCGTAGATTTTAAAAACAGCTGCAAATCGCGGCTTTTATAAGACACCAGCAGCAGCGCCGCCACATAAACCGACCCGCCGAAAAGCAAATTCAAAAAGTAATCGTCTTCCCCCATAAACATACGCACCGCCGCCGCGGGCACCAAAGCAATAATATTAATGGCCAGCAGGCGCAGCAGCTCCCAGAAAGAACGGAAATAATTGACGAAGGGGAAATAGCGCTTAAACAGAAACGCATTGACGATAAACCCGAATATCAGCCCGCCCAGCACGATGTACGGATAGGCGTACGGCCCCAGCACGGGCAGCAGAAACCACGCCGCCGCCAGCGCCAGCGTCGTTAGAAACATATACGGAAACGCCTCTTTTACTTTCAGCCAGGCCACCACGGTATTGCTCTGCAGGTTGGACGGCACGAGCAGAATAACCGTGAAAATCAGCGGGCGCAGAAACCGCGCCGTATCCGCCGCCGCCTGCGCGGTAAAGCGGCCGCGTTCAAAAAACAGGCCCACAATATCCGTTGCAAAATAGCAGGAAAATACGGCCAGCGGCGTGAGAATGAAAAGCAGCAGGTGGTTGGTGGACAGGAAATTTTTATTAAATACGTTGATCTGTCCGCGGGAGGCATTTTCAGTCAGCTCAATTTTGGAAATATTCGCCACGCGGTTGGTGACGATTTCCGTGGGAGAATCGGTCAGCTGTTTGCAGTAATTGAGCGCGCTGACCACGCCCGCGCCCATGCCGCTGAGCATATACAGCGGCAGTAAACTGTTTACGATTTCCATCACGGCCAGCGTCTGCCCCGTCAGCATATTTTTGCGGGCGGCGGGGCGCACGGTGCAGGGGCGGGGGACAAAATCCCAGTGCAGCTTGGTTTTTAACAAACATATCAGTATAGTAATTTGCAGGAAGTTCGCCGCCAGAAACCCGTACATCATGCTGATAATGCCGATATGTCTGCCCAAAAACAGCAGCGCCAGCAGCGGGCAGGCGGCGTTTAGCGGCACCAGCAACGCCACGGAGAAGAACTTGTGCATTTCCGCCACAGCCGTCAGGTAATAGACCAGCAAATTGGTGGCAAAGAGAAAAAACGCCGCTCCCAGCAGCACCTGTTCCCGGGCCAGCAGGGCCGGCTCAAAGCGCGATACCAGCCCGACAATTCCCGCCGGAAACGTCAGCCCTAGCAGGCACAGCACCAGCGCCAAAAGCAGGTAAAAATAAAAACCCAGCGTCAAAAACCGGCGGCTTTGGCTTAAGTCCGCCTCGGCCAAAAACATGGCTTCGGGGATAAGGACGGAGTTGTTGAGCCGCTGCATAAACGTCACGCCGAAGCCTATCACCATAATCAGGTAAAAATATACGTCGGTATCCGCGCCCGCGCCGAAATACAGCGCCACCAGCACGCTGTTTAAAAAAGAGATGAGTTTCCAAAACGACGTCGCGCCTACGGCCAGGGCCGCGCCGGTTTTATAAGAGGTAGTCTTAAAAAGAGAAAACATATTTGATATTATAATAATTTGAGAGAGGTAAAACATGACTACCCAATTTGAACCCGTTATCGGACTGGAAATACATGTACAGCTGGCCAGCAAAACCAAAATGTTTTGCACCTGCCCCAACGGCATGGACGAAAGCGCCGGCCCCAACAGCGAAATCTGCCCCCGCTGCAGCGGCGCTCCGGGCACGTTGCCCGTTATGAATGAAGGCGCGGTGCGCCTGGCCGTGCGCGCCGGGCTGGCCCTGGGCTGTAAAACCAATGAAGTGTCTTCCTTTGAGCGCAAGCATTATTTTTATCCGGATTTGCCCAAAGGCTACCAAATTACCCAAAACGCCCACCCCGTCAACGGGCGCGGCGAAATAGAAATTACGTTCGGCCCCAAGGACAAACTGCAAAAAAAGAAAATCGGCATTCACCACGCCCATTTGGAAGAGGACGCGGCCAAATCTTCGCACTTTGCCGATTATTCACTGGTAGACTTTAACCGCGCCGGCTGCCCGTTGCTGGAAATTGTGTCCCTGCCGGATATGCGCTCGGCCGATGAAGCCTACGCGTATTTGACGGAAATCAAACGCCTGATGCAGTGGGTGGACGCCTCCAACTGCGATATGGAAAAAGGCGAGCTGCGCGTAGACGTGAACGTATCTTTGCGCCCCGTCGGGCAGGAGGCGTTCGGCACGCGCACGGAAATTAAGAATTTAAATTCCTTTAAAGCCGTCAAGGACGCCATTAATTATGAAATTGCGCGCCAGACGGAGCTGTTAAACAAAGGGGAAAAGGTCATTCAGCAGACGCTTCTGTGGGACAAGGAAAAAAATTACACCAAGCCCATGCGCTCCAAAGAGGACGCGCTGGACTACCGCTATTTCCCGGAGCCGGACCTGCCGCCTTTGGTGCTGCGCAAGGACCGGCTGGAAAAAATCAAAGCCGAAATGCCGGAGCTTCCGGCGGCCAAAGAGGCCAAGTTTGTTGCATTGGGCTTGTCTGCCTATGACGCGGGCGTACTGACGCTGACGCGCCACACGGCGGAATATTTTGAAGCCGTGCTGGCCTGCGGCGTGCCCGCCAAGGCGGCGGCCAACTGGATTACCACCGATTTAATGGGCTTGCTGCATGCCGATAAAAAAGAAATAGAGCAAAGCCCCGTTTCCGCGGCGGATTTGGCGGAACTGATTAAACTGGTGGAAAGCGGCAAAATTTCACGCAATCAGGCCAAAACCGTATTTGAACAAATGTACAAAACGGGGCAGAAAGCCGCCGCGCTGGTGGAAAAAATGGGCCTGTCGCAGGTGAGCGACGAAGGCCAGCTGGTGGCCTGGGCCCAGGAAGCCGTCAGCGAAAATCCCAAAGCCGTGGCCGATTTCAGAAAAGGCAACCGCGCGGCCGTGGGCGCGCTGGTGGGAGCCGTGATGAAGAAGAGCAAAGGCAAAGCCAACCCGCGCCGTATGAACGAAATCCTGGTGGAGCTGCTCAGCAAATAAGGGCTGCAGCCGTCTTTATGGATAGATGAAGCGCAAGACTTTCAGTTTTGCGCTTCGTTATTGGATTGGCCCGGACTTGCCGGCTGAAATCTTGTCACGGGCGGGTGAATCTAATATAATAAACCATTGGCAATCCTCCGGCCAAAGTCTTTAAATAGTAGTAAGCACATAAAAAGCAGGGGCGTACGGGGAGGAACGTCCGCCGCGCACCGGTTGACCGGACAGCAAAAAGTCTGCTATGATTTATGTGTAGAAATAAATATATGTAACACGGAGACATGTACATGAAGAACCTGTTGAAAGTAACGCTCGTGCTGGCTTTGGCCGCCGGCTTGACCGCTTGCAAAAAGAACGTCAAAGACGACGCCAATGCCGACATGATGACCGGCACCACCACGGAAATGGTGTTGCAGGAAACGGTAGTGGAAGAGGAAGAAGCGACCCCCGCTGTGGCTTCTTTGGGCGTGGTGCATTTCGCGCTGGACAAATACAACTTGTCCGATGAAGCCCGCAAAATCGTGGAAGCCAACGCCAAAGCCATTAAGGCCCAGGCCGCCGGCGCCGATTACACCGTGGTCGTAGAAGGAAACTGCGACTCCCGCGGCACGATCGCCTATAACATTGCTTTGGGTGAAAAGAGAGCCAACGAAGTCAAGGCCTATTATGTGCGCCTGGGTATTCCGGCCGCCAACATCAGCACCGTGTCTTACGGCAAAGAAAAGCCGGTTTGCTATGAAAATACGCAATCCTGCTGGGCGAAAAACCGCCGCGCCGACACGATTCTGACCGTGAACTAATTGTTTTACGCAGGAGGCCCGAACCGTTATGAACAACAAACTAAAAATCTTGTGTTTAGGCGGTTTGGGCCTTTTTTTGTCCGGCTGCCTGGCCAGCGAACGCGATATGGGGACGCTGAAACTGCAGTTGAAAGAGCTCAATGAAACCATTGCCCTGATGCAGACCAACCAGGCCGAACTGGCCAGTAAAATGGAAGAATTAAACCAAAATCTGGCCGTGTCCAATGAAAATCTGTCCCAGCTGGACGGACAGCTTTTTAATCTCTCTTCCAAATTAGACGATATTAATGCCGTAGTCACCGGCGGACAGGGCGCTGCGGGCGCCGGCGCCGTGATGCTTCCTTCGGACGTTTTTAACGAGGCCAAAAACCATTTAACCAAGCAGTCCTATGATTTGGCCGTTACCGGTTTTAAACTTTATATTGAAAAATACCCCGACGGGGAAAATATCCAGCAGGCCTATATTTACCTGGGGGACGCCTATGCGGCCCTGGGGCAGGCCCGTCCGGCCGCCATTGCCTATGCGACCGTACTGCAAAAATTTCCGGAAAGCAAAATCATTCCCACTGCACGCCTGAAATATGCGCGCAGCATTATCCCGCTGGGCAAGACGGAAGAGGCCAAACGCTATTTCAACTCCGTCGTGCAGGATTTCGGGTCCAGCCCCGAAGCCCGTCTGGCCAAAGAAGAGTTGGCCAAACTAAAATAACATCATGAAAAAATTGCATAAACTTCTGCTACCGGCCCTGATTGCGGGGCTTTTGGGTACGGCGGCTTTTGCCGCCCCTCAAACCGATGTCTATATCGGCATTACTTCTGCCGGCGCCAAAAAGCAGCCGGTAATCGCCATGCCCGCTTTTGTGGCCAAAAAAGACATTGTTTCCGCCGCGCAGGAAGTGCATGACACCCTGCGCGCCGATATTCTGTACGGGCGGTATTTTGAAGTGTCCGAAGACGGCCCCGCTTTTGAAGTCAAAGACGTAAAAGACACCCTTTCCGGCTGGTCCAAACAGCGTGCGGCTTATTTAATCGGCGGGGAAATGACCTATGAGGAGCCGCACTATACCATTAAACTGTATGTGTATGACGTAGCCACGCAGGCTCCCGTATTTGCCAAAGCGTTTAAGGGCAACCGCAGCAGTCTGCGGCGGCTGGCGCATATTGCGGCGGACCAGATTATCCAAACATTAACCGGCCGGCGCGGCATTGCCGATACAAAAATTGCTTTCTCCAACAATTCCACCGGTCATAAAGAAATTTACGTGGTGGATTATGACGGGCAGAATTTAAAGAAACTGACCAACGACAAAAGCATCGCGCTGCTGCCCCGCTGGAGTAAAGACGGACGCATTTATTATACGACGTACCGCTACAAAAACCCCGATATTTTTGCTATTGACTTGAAAGCCGGCAAAATCGCTCCGGTCATTATCCGCGGCGGTCTGTCGCTTATCGGTGGGGTGTCACCTGACGGTAAGGCCCTGGTATTTACCAGTTCCAAGGGCCCGAACCCGAGCATTTATATTTATAACCTGGAAACGGGTGAAAAAACACAGTTGACCAACCGCCGCTCCGTGGACGGATCTCCGTCTTACTCTCCGGACGGCAAATATATTACGTTTGTGTCCAACCGCGCGGGCAACCCGCAGATTTACGTCATGGAGCTGGCCACCGGCCAGACCCGCCCGCTGACGCGTACGTTTAACTGGTCCGACAGCCCGCAGTGGTCTCCTACCGGAGAATGGATTGTGTTTGCGGGGCGTGAGTCGCCGTATCATCCGTTTGATATTTTCCTGGTGGATTTGACGGGCACGCAGCTGCGCCGCCTGACCACGGACTCCGGCTCCAACGAAGACCCGACCTGGTCCCCCGACGGGCGTTTCATCGCTTTTACCAGCAACCGCGACGGCGGCAAGCGCAAGCTGTATGTTATGGATGCCGACGGCAGTGCGCCGCATTTGGTGGCGGATTTGCCCGGGGAAACATTCACTCCGCACTGGTCGTTTTAACGGAAGTCTTTTCGGTATCCAATAACACCCCGAGCTCCTGCCCGGGGTGTCTTTTGTTTCCAAATATTTGCTTGATTTGATTTTGCCTGCCGCCCACAGACAAAAAATTTTCATTTTTAGTTACATACCTCTGCGGGGGCGCGGGGATTGTAAAATGTCCGCAAAAAACCCGGGTTTGCGCCCGGGCTTTTTAAGTTAAACTGCTTAACGGCATCTGGGAAAGCCGATATATATACATTCGCTGTCCGTGTCTGCCACGCAGCAAACGCGGTTTTCTCCGGCGGGAATGGCCAGCAGGTATTCGGCCCCGTCATTATCCTGAAAAGAAGCGTACAAGGCATCTTCATCTTGGAAAAAATCCATCTCTTCCGTGCCGGGCAGCTCCGGCCAGTTTTCATTGTCATTATGTATGGCGTATAATTGGGTTGCCGCGGTGAGGGCGGCGGTTTTTGCCTGCTGTCTGTCCGCGGCAATCGCCAGCACGATAAGGCCGATATAACCCGCCGCCAGCAGAATGATAGTTGCTATCATCCAGCCGATGCGTCTGGGGGTGGGGGGCAAGGGGTCCCCCTGTTTAAAAGAAGATTTTACTACATAAGTCCCTGCAATCATATCATGAAGGGCGCGTTTGCGGTTGGTAAACGGCATCATGATAAAACCGATATAGCAAATCATATAAGAAAGTATTTTGGAAAAATAGCGGCCGGTGGCCCGCGCAAAGCTGATGCGCTCTCCCTGGCTGCCCACCACTTTTATCCCCAATAGGCGCTTGCCCCAGGTGGCCTGGTGTTTGCCGCTTTCCAATAAAGCAAAATACAGCCACATACATATGCAGGACAGCACGCACCATAGAACATAGACGGCCAGCAGCATGATAAAAGGCCGCAGGGAAGGCTCCTGCCCTTCCGGCGCGGCGCCGATTTGGGCGATGGGCAGCATTAGCAGCGGTATGCAAATAACCGCCGGCGGAATGGAAGCGATAAAAGAGTCCAACAGCAGCGCCCAAAAACGCCGCCAAAAGCCCCCATAGGGAGGAATGAGTGTCTGTGATGTATCTATATTTTGGGACATGTTTTCTCCTGTAAACGGCGGATTTTAGCGAATTTTCATCACCAGCGTACCGGCTATCATATCGTGCAGGGCGCGCTTCTGTTTGGTCCAGCCGGCCATCATAAAGCCGATGTAAAGCGTCATATACGACAGAATTTTGGCAAATGTGCGGCCCGTGGCGCGCGCAAAGGTCAGCCGCTGGCCGTACGCGTCCGTCACGCGCAGACCGAAAAGCTGCTTGCCCCAGGTGGCCTGTTTGGCGGAACTTTCAAACCAGGCGAAATACAGCCAAAAAATCACGGTGCCCAGCAGTTGTAAAAACAATGCAATGCCCCAGCATAAAAACAGTGCGGCGGCCATGTCGGAGGACACCGTCTGCGTATATGAATATTCGTCCAAATACGGCATGAATTTAAACGCGGCGTATCCGACAAACGGCATGCTGATAATACCGACGGGAATGGAAATAATGATACAGTCTATGATAAATGCCGCGACGCGTATCCAAAAGCCTGCAAAAGAGGCGTGTTCGGCCGATACGCTGACGGTTTTTTGCTGCATGGAGGCAACGGGTTCGTTCATTTTTTAAGCTCCTTGGGTTTTTTATAGCAGCGGCGGCAGCGGGCCTGGTAAGCGTCCGTGGTGCCGACGACAATGCGCTTGGTGTCTTTGGTCATGCGCTGCGTAAAGCTGGCCGGATTGCCGCATTTGGTGCATACGGCCAGGTTTTTGGTTACATATTCGGCCTTGGCCAGCAGGGCGGCGGTCACTTCAAAGGGTTCTGCGCGGTAATCCGTGTCCAGGCCGGCCACAATCACGCGTTTGCCGGCGTTGGCCAGCTTCTCGCAAACGTCCACAATACCTTTGTCAAAAAAATTGATCTCGTCTATGGCAATGACCTGCGTGTCTTTTTCCACCAGCGGTAAAATTTCGGCGGAGTTTTTTACGCAAAGCGCGTCCACTTTGTTTTGGTTGTGGCTGATAATGCTGCCTATGCCGTAGCGGGTGTCCAGTTTGGAGTTAAACAGCTGCACTTTCTGCTTGGCGATCAGCGCCGTGCGCACGCGGCGGATGAGTTCTTCGGTTTTGCCCGAAAACATACATCCGCATATTACTTCTATCCAGCCTTGTTTTTTAAACATCAGGTTCGGGGTCATGGGTTTTCTCCTGCAGGGTCTGCAAACGGATTTTACATATCTCTCAAATCACTTTCGCCGCGCCAGGGATACCAGTATTGGTCTTCCCGGGTCTGCTGGGTTTTGCGGCCGGAGCCGCCGCACAAAATATTAATGCGGAAAGCAAAAGACAGGTTGTCGTTGCGGTCGCGCACCGTCACTTCCGCTATGGCATCGTGGAAACGTTTGGAAAAACGCGCCAGCTTGTTAAACGAGGTAAAGCTGCCGCTTTGCAGCTGGAAATCCGCCCCCAGGTCCAATGTCCAGGAAGCGTCGGGCAGACGCAGGCCGAAATACGTGGTAAACGTATAACGGTTGGAATAGGTCTGGTACAGAGAGTAAGGGTCGCGGTGGGTGTCATAGTTGGTCATACCCAGGCCCAGGCGCTGGCCCTTGATAATAAAATTGGTCTGGGCGATAAAAGCCTGGTTCTTTTCAATTAAATCATACAGGTTTTGTACGAACAGGTTAATTTTACCGTCTGGTGAATTGTATCCGGCTTCCACCAAAATCGGGTCAATGCGGTGTTTGAGATGGTCCCAGGAGTTTTCTACCCCGTCATGATTAACCAGGCTGAAACCGGTGCCGACGCGTACATATGTGTTAAAAGAGGGGCGGAAATAATCTTCAATATACAAGCGGTTGCGTTCTTCGCCGCGGTCGGGCGATGACGTGTCCGTATGCAGGGTGCCGGTGGAGAAGCGTTTGGTATACTGGTAGCCGAAGTCCAGCGTGCCCAGCGGCGTGTCGGTCTGTAAGTTTAGGTCCGTCCCCACACGGCCCACCCAGGCGGTTTTGTCGTCATAATCATTGTCGTCTATGCTGACATGCTGGTCATAAAACACGCTGGGCAAAAAGGTCAAATTGCGGGCCAGGCGGAATGATTTTTCCGTCGTCCAGCGGGCGCTGCCCTGCTTTTTCCAGTCTTCTTCCATTAAAGAGGTGTTGTTGAAGTCCACTTCCATGCGGTGGGACAGGCCCAGCAAAGGGTCTTTAAACGGCATCAGCGTATATTCCAGCTGCGGCAGGTTGCGCTGTTTGGCGATAAATTCTCCGCGCTGCCAGTCAAAAATATCCTGCTGCACATAACTTAAACGCAGGGTGGAACGGCGGCTTTGGCGGGAGAGGGAGAAATTGGTTTCCTGGTCCGGCGTGAAAATGTACGGGTTCCCGCGGAAGAAGGAATCGTTGAAATACGGGTCGGACACCATGCGGAACTGCGTCTGAAACTGATACAGCGCGCCGTCGGGGTTATTGAAATGGTCGGAGCTGTCATACATTTCCCACCAGTATCCGCCGCGTATGCCCCAGCGTTTGGTGTCCTGCAGTTGGAAAGGGTGCCCGTCTACGGTATAGTCTTCGTCTTTATCGGCATGGTCGTTAATATAGTACGCTTCGGCGGTACCTTTGAGGGTTTCCGTTTCCACGGCCATAAGCTCCAGCCCCATGCCTATGCCCGATTCGGTGTAAAAGTCCAGGTTTACTTTGGGCCTAAATCCCCATATCTCATTAAATACCGTGGAAGTCAGCACGCCAAAGCCGGTGTCGTTGCTTTGCGTAAAGTCCACATAGGTGGTCCAGGGTTTTTTGCTCTCCAGCGAGCGCCAGTATACCGGCAGCCATAAAAACGGAATCCCGTCCAATTTAAACACGGCATTGGTGCCGAAGATGCGTTTTTCGGGGGAAACCTTCAGGCTGCCCAACGTAATGGTGTAATGGGGCGGCTCCTGGTCGCAGCAGGTAAGCACCGCGCCTTTTAAACGCTGCGTTCCCTGCTTGGAGGAAAGCTCTTTGGCGGAAATCACGCGCAGCGGCGGGTATACGGTGGAGGTATTTTCGGCGTAAAAATCTTTGGTTTCGTAATTTACGGAGATGTTGTTTCCGCTGAGGGTGCCCCCTTCGCCTTCCACCGTCATGGGACCTATGGAAGAAACCGTGGTGTTGCGCTGATCCAATGTAATATCTTCCCCTTTGGCGGTACGGGCCTGGCCTTCTTGGGTATGCTGGATAATGGTTACATCGCCTTTTAAATTTACTGTTTTGGCGTTTGGATCGGCCGCGGCCTCATCAGAAGTAAAATACACAAAACCCTCTTCCCCGTCGGGTTTGGGTAACACATTGTCCGCGCTCCAAACAGGCGCGGCCAGCAAACATAAAAACGGCAACAGGGAAAGAAAACGTTTCATTTATTTTTTAAGTTCCTGGTCTATGGCATACATGGCCGCGCCCACCCCGCCGATATTGGGGTCGCGCGACACCATCAGCCGGACTTTTTTAAACGGCGTTTGTATTTGCTGGTGGTGCAGCACGTTTTCCGCCGCGGGCAAAAAGTATTTGGCCGCGCCGGACACGCCGCCGGTAAGCACTACGGTGTCCACGTCCAACACCAGGACCACATTGGCTATACCCACTCCCAGAAAGAAACCGGTGTCTTCCCAAATTTTCAGCGCCAGCGGGCAGCCCTGTTCGGCCGCGCGGGAAACGAGCTCTATTTTAAAGTCTTGTTCTTTTTGCACCATTTGCGCCAGTATGGACTGCGGATGCTGCAAAATACCTTCCATTACGCGCCGCCGTATGCCTATAGTGCCCACAAACGCTTCCAAACAGCCGCGCGCGCCGCAGCCGCACTGCGGGCCGGTTTTGGTGCTGGCGATTTTTGTATGTCCTATTTCGCCCGCGGTGCCGTTGGAGCCCTGGTAAAGCTCTTTGTTTAAAATCAGCCCGCCGCCCACGCCGGTGCCCAGCGTGATGACCAGCACATTGGTGCCTTCGCGTTTTAAAAAGCTCTCGTATACGCCCCAGGCGGCCAGTGTGGCGTCATTGGCCACATAAGGCCGTATGCCGGTGTGTTTTTCCAGGATATCGGCCAGCGGCCAGTCGTCCACATCTTTAAATTTTAAATTCGGGTTGTAACGCAGTACCCCGCGCTGGTTGTCCACGTCTCCCGGGGCGCCCACGCCTACGGCCACTTTTTGGTCAGGATACTGTGTTTTAATTTGATTGACAAAGTCGGCAATCCGGCGCAAAAACCCTTCCGCGCCGTGTTCATAACTGGTTTCCATTTTTTCTTTGCGGATAATTTCCCCGCGTTCATTCATCACATAGAGTTTGACAAATGTTCCGCCGATATCTACTCCGATGCCAATCATGACTGCGACTCCTTGTTTTTGGGATGTGCGTGTTGGTACACGTCTTTGAGCTTTTCCAGCGACACATGCGTATATACCTGCGTGGCCGACAGACTTTTATGCCCCAGCATTTCCTGCAGGCTGCGCAGGTCACAGCCGTTATTTAACAAATGCGTGGCAAAAGAATGCCGCAGGCTGTGCGGGCTGACCTTGCGCGCCATGCCGGACTGTATGGCCAAATGTTTAAAAATATAAGCCAGACCGTCCCCCGTCAGGGGCGTGCCGTTTTTGTTTAAAAACAGCGCGTCGCCGCCCTGCGGATTGGCGCGCGTGGACAAATAATCTTTAATTGCTTCCAGCGCTTCGTTTGTGACGGGCACATAACGCTCTTTGTTGCCTTTACCCAGCACCTTGACCACGCCGTTAAAAAAATCCACGTCCCGTATTTTCAGGCCCGTTACTTCCCCGCGGCGCAGCCCGCTGGAATAAATCAGCTCAAACAGGGCGCGGTTGCGCGAGGCAAAGCGGCCTTTGTCCCCGGCCGTATCCAGCAGCCGGTCCACTTCTTCCGGCGTCAGAAATTTGGGCAGCAGCCTTTCCCGTTTGGGCGCCGGCAGCAGTTTAAACGGGTTTTGCTTCAGCCGGTCCTGCTCCAGCAAATAATGCGTAAAACTGCGCAGGGACGCAATTTTGCGCAGAATGGTATTGCGCGCCGGATGTTTGGCGGTTAAAGACGCTAAAAAAGAGCGGATAAACACCGGCGTAAAAGCCTGCGCGGGGCCGGCTTTGCGCGCGTCGCAGAAGGCCGCAAACTCTTCCAAATCTTCCCCGTAGCCCTGCAGGGTGTGGGCGGAGAAATTCTTATTCTGCAAATACATCAGAAAATGTTCCGCCAGTTCTCTCACGTCCGCCTCCCGCGCGTTTAGGCTTTTTGCTGCTGCGCGGCCTTGATTTGGGCCACTTCTTCGTCCGTTACGGTGACAATGTTGCGGCATTTGGGATAGCCGGAGCAGCCCAAAAAGTATCCGCGTTTGGAGCTGCGCAGCACCAGTTTTTTGCCGCATTTGTCGCATACGCGGTCCGTCACAATCGGTCCGGCGGAGGCGACTTTATGCCCTTCGGCGTCAATGGAATAGGTGTTTTTGCATTTGGGATACGCCGAACAGGCCAGGAACTTGCCCCTGCGTCCCGTGCGTATGACCATGGGAGCGCCGCATTTGTCGCAAATCTCGTCGGTTTTTTCGGGCATGATTTTTTCGCCCTCTTTGCCCAGGTTGATTTTGCCTTTGCAGTTCGGCGCGTCCGAACAGACCAAATACTGCCCGAAGCGGCTGGTTTTCAGCAACATGGGTTTGCCGCAGAGGGGGCATTTCTCGTCGGTCTGTTTGGCTTCGGGGCGGCGCATGCCTTTGTCGGCTTCTTCCAGTTCTTTTTGGAACGGACCGTAAAAGTCATTTAACAAATCCACCCATTTTTGTCCGCCCTCGGCCACTTCGTCCAGTTTTTCTTCCACGCCGGCCGTGTAGGAAAGGTCCATGATTTCTTTAAAGAAATCTTTTAAACTTTCCGTTACGGTCATGCCCAGCTCCGTGGCTACCAGCTTGTTGCTTTTGGGCTGGCGCGCAATATATTTGCGGTCCAAAATGGTTTTAATCGTCGGCGCGTAGGTGGACGGGCGGCCGATGCCGTGCTTTTCCAGCGTTTTAATCAGGCTGGCTTCGTTGTAATACGGCGGCGGCGTGGTTTTGTGATCTTTGGTGGCGATTTCCTTCAGCGTCAGCGCGTCGCCTTCGGCCAGTTCCGGCAGCAGGGCCGTTTCTTCATTTTCGTTGTCTTCCTCGTCTTTGTATACGGACAGGTAACCGGGGAATTTCACCGTCCGGCCGCCTGCACGCAGAACGCATTTTTCGTCCGTTCCGGCGGTAATGTCCACGGTAACGGTGTTAAACACCGCATCGGCCATCTGGCTGGCCACAAAGCGCAGCCAAATCAGCTCATACAGTTTGTACTGGTCCGCCGTCAGGTATTGCTTGATGCTCTGCGGCGTGCGGCGTACGTCCGTGGGGTGAATGGACTCATGCGCTTCCTGTGCACCTTTTACTTTGCTTTTATATATGGGCGCATGGGCCGGTGCATAGGCCGCGCCGTATTTTTCGGCAATAAATTGGTGCGTCTGCTCCTGCAGCAGTTTGGACACGTTAAACGAGTCCGTTCTCATATAGGTAATTAAACCCACCGTCTGCCCCGCAATTTCAATACCTTCGTAAAGGTGCTGGGCCGTCATCATGGTTTTCTGGGAAGGAAATCCCAGCTTATTGTAGGCGTCCTGTTGCATGGAGCTGGTGATAAACGGCGGCTTGGGTTTCTGTTTGACTTCTTTTTTCTCTATTTTAGCCACCGTGCACGGCCCCTGACGCAGCAGGGTGCTGACGGGGGCCAGGGTTTCGGGTTTGTCAAAAACGGTGTTTTTTACTTTGTAATCTTCGGCAAACAGGTGGTAGGTTTTGGTCTGTTCCACATTTTTGCCGTCCCATTTTAATAAACGTGCCCAGAAAAGCGGCTGCGCGCCCGCTTTTTCAAACTGGGCTTTGAGCGTCCAGTACGGCTGTTCCTGGAACTCCTTGATTTCTTTGGCGCGTTCGGTCAGCAGGCGTACGGCCACGGACTGCACGCGTCCGGCGGAAAGGCCGGAAGTGATTTTTTTCCACAGCAGGGGGGAAAGTTTATACCCCACAATGCGGTCCAAAATGCGCCGCGCCTGCTGGGCATTGACGAGGTTTTCGTCAATTTTGCGCGCATGGGCGAACGATTCTTTAATGGCCGCCGGCGTAATTTCATGGAAATAAATGCGCTGGTAGCGGTCTTTGGGCAGTTTGAGCAGCTCCACCAAATGCCACGCGATGGCTTCCCCTTCGCGGTCAGGGTCGGTGGCCAGATAAATTTCGGAGGCGTTTTTGGCCGCCGCTTCCAGCTCTTTAATCAGCTTTTTGGCCCGTTCCACGGGCTGGTATGTGGGTTTAAAACCGTGGGCAATGTCTACGCCCATATCGTGCGAAGGCAAATCCCGCACATGGCCGAAAGAGCTGCGCACCAAATAGTCGCTGCCCAAAATTTTGCTGATGGTGCGCTGTTTGGTCGGAGATTCCACAATGACGAGTTTTTTGCCTTTGATGTTGTTGGTAGCCATAAATCACCTAAAATAAAAATTAAAATTTGTTTTTGCTGTACAAACCGGCCTGGCAGGTTAAAAGGCCCTTTACTTCCAGTTCAAACAGCACCGCCGCCGCTTCCGGCACGGACAAGCCCAGCTCCTCCACCAGCTGGTCCGCCGAAACCTGGCCGGAGCCGATATGCTCCAGCACGCGTTTTTGCACGTCCGTCAGGTCCTGCTCCTGTGCATTTTGCTCCGCGCCGTCCTGCGGCGGAGCCTGCAAATCAAACAGCTGCGGGTTCGGTATATAGTCTATTATATCTTTTACGCAGGTGACAACGCCCGCCCCGTCCCGTATCAGGTTATTGGGGCCGGCGCTTTGGGGGCTGTCTATGGGGCCGGGCACGGCCAGCACGTCTTTGCCCTGTTCCAGGGCCAGCTTGGCCGTAATCAGCGCGCCGGATTTGGCTTCGCCTTCCACCACGACGACCACTTCGGACAGCGCCGCGATGATGCGGTTGCGGCGCGGAAAGTGAAAAGCATTGGGCGGCTTATTAAAAGGGAGTTCGGACACGATTGCCCCGCCGTGTTTAAGCAGGGCGCGTGCCAGATCGCGGTTTTCCGGCGGGTAACAGCGGCCGATGCCCGTACCGATGACGGCCACGGTGGGTTTTTGCAGGCGTACGGCGGCGCTGTGGCACACGCTGTCTATGCCGCGCGCCAGCCCGCTGACAATGACCGCTCCGGCCTGGGCCAGTCCTTCGGCCAGCGTATTGGCTGCCCGCCGCCCGTAAGGCGTAATTTTGCGCGTGCCGACCATGCCCACGCAGGCCTGGTTTTCTTTGGGCAAAGCGCCCAATACATACAGGGCTACGGGCGCTTCTTTGAGCTCGCGCAATGCCCGGGGGTATTCTTCGTCTTCCGGCACCAAAATGCGCCCACCGTATTTTTCGGTTTTTTCCAGTTCTTCTTCGGGGTCTATGGCGAATGCGTCGCGCAGGAAATGCGCGGCGGTGGAAGGGTTCATCTGCGCTTCGCGCGCTAGGGTGTCGGCGTTTTGTTTTAAAATTTCTTCCGCCGAGCCGAAAATTTCTATCAGCCGCGCCAGCCAGTCCGCCCGAAAGTATAAAAACGCGTTGACGCGTATGCGCGCCAGCCGTTCCCGCGTGGAAATGCTCATACGTCGGGCACCCCCTTGCGGTCCAGCGGGCGGTATTGCAGCACTTCAATTAAATGCGCGTTTTCTATATGGTCTTTGCCTTCCAAATCCGCGATGGTGCGGGCGGTTTTAAGCACTTTGTCCAGGCTGCGCGCGCTGAGGCCGAATTTGCGCATGGCGGCCTCCAAAATGGCGTCCGCCCCTTCGGGCAATTTACAGAATTCTTTGATTTGCTTTTGCGTCATAAACGCAT
>DWVB01000084.1 GCA_019120455.1 Candidatus Avelusimicrobium excrementipullorum | reverse complement strand
CTTTGACGGGCTTTTTTTCCACCCATCCGCCCGTGGAAAAACGCATCGCCGCCCTGCGTGAAATGGACGGGGGATATTAATTTTCCGCAAAAAACACCCGCCGGAAGGCGGGTATTTTTTAGACGCATTATGTCAGCTTAAAATCTTGTCCAGGCTGTTTTCAAAATCAAAATATTCGTATTTGTCAAAGTCCAGCAGCCTGGCCAGTACGCTTAAAGGAAATACGCCGGCCAGGGTGTTAAAGTCGCGCACGGCGCTGTTGTAGCGTTTTTTGCATTGCTGTATTTTGCTTTCGCTGGCCAGCACCCCGCGCTGAAGTTTTAAAAAATATTCGTCCTTTTCCAATTCTTTGTGCGCGGCCAGACCGGCGAAAAATTTTTTGAGGTTACGGCTCACTTCGGCCTCGCAGTCAATGCGCTTTTGCACGGTGTCGGCCTCGGCGCATTTTTCCTTCATTTTGCCCAGCGCATAGGCAAATTCCCGCTCCAGCTCCGGCAGGGACGCCGCCGACCAGGCCAGCGAAGGCAGCATTTCGCGCCGGCTGCGCAGGCAGGCGTACAGGCGCAGTTGCGCGCGCTGCACGGCTTTGCGCAAAGACACAAACTTAAAATACGCCGCGGCCACTATGACCGCCGCCGCACACATGAAACCGAATAAAAACCATGCCACCATGGACTCACCTCCGGAGATTGACTGACAGCCGTTTAATTTTTACAATGGGAATATACCGAAAGTATAGCCGTTAATTTTCTTTTTATCAAGTCCGTTTTTCTGGCCCGGGGCAAACAGGGCCGTTTCATTTGCAGGACCCGCACCCCCGCGGGTGCGGCCGTAACAGGACGTTTAACTTACTGATTAGACACGGAGGACGGATGCTGCTAACCATCGTATCATTTGTCGGGTTTACGGGGCTGGTGCTGGGCCTTTCGTATTATCTGACGCGCAAAAATGACTCCTCGTCCCAGGAAGGGTATTTCCTGGCCGGACGGGGACTGACGGGCTGGATTATCGCCGCTTCGCTGCTGCTGACCAACCTGTCCACCGAGCAAATGGTGGGCCTGAACGGACAGGGCTACATGTTCAATATGTCGGGCATGGGCTTTGAAATCGGCGCGTCGCTGGCGCTGATTATCGTGGCTTTCTTTTTCCTGCCCCGTTACCTGAAAAAAGGCTACGCCACCATTCCCGATTTTATCGGGGAACGTTACGATGCGGTGACCAAGCAGTTTGTCAATTTTCTGTTCCTGGCTGGCTATGTGCTGATCCTGCTGCCGGTGGTGCTTTATTCCGGCGCCATAGGCATGGGCGGTATTTTTGACATCATGGGCGTGTTTAACGTAGATTACATGACCGCCATTATTATCGTGGTGGTGGCCATCGGCGTGCTGGGCGTGGTGTACAGCCTGGCCGGCGGCCTGCGCATTATGGCCGTGGCCGACACGTTAAACGGCATCGGCCTGATTATCGGCGGGCTGATGATTCCCGTTTTTGCCCTGATGTATGTGGGCGGCGGGGACATGCTGGGCGGCCTGAAAACGGTCATTGAAGCCCACCCCGAAAAATTTAACGCCATCGGCGGCCCCAACGACCCCGTGCCGTTCCTGACGATGTTTACGGGTATGTTCCTGGTCAACCTGTTTTATTGGGGCTGCAACCAGACCATTATCCAGCGCGCGCTGGCGGCCAAAAACCTCAAAGAAGGCCAAAAAGGCTTGCTGCTGGCGGCCGTGTTTAAACTGATCGGGCCGATATATTTGATTATTCCGGGCATTGTGGCGTTCCATATTTTCCAGGACAATCCGCTGCAAATCGGCGATATGGCCTACCCCATGCTGGTCAACAAAGTGCTGCCGTTTTACCTGACGGGATTTTTTGCCGCCGTGCTGTTCGGCGCGATTTTAAGTTCGTTTAACGCCGCGCTGAATTCCACCTCCACGCTGTTTATGCTCAATATTTATAAACCGTATATCAAGCCGGACGCTACGGATAAACAGGTGGTGTTTGCCGGCAAGGTGGTGGCGGTTATCTTGGCCGTGTTCTCCATGTGCGTGGCGCCGCTGATTGCCAAAGCGCCTTCGGGGCTGTTTAATTACCTGCAAATGGTGAACGGTTTCTACAACGTGCCTATTTTCACGCTGATTATCTTCGGCATGCTTAATAAACGCGCTCCCGCCTGGGCGGCCAAAGTAACGCTGGTCTGTTTTATTATCGCTTACGGCTTGACGCAGATTCCGTTTGCGGGTAAAGAGGCCATACCGCTGCTGGGCTGGCTGTCGGGGATTCACTATCTGCATGTGATGGCCATTTTGTTTGTCATTGCCGTGGCGTTTATGTGGCTGACGGGTATTTACTGGCCGACCAAAAACAATACATATGACGACGCCAAAGACCTGCACGTGGTGGACACCACCCCGTGGAATAAGGCCGTTGTCATGAGCGTGGCCATTGTGCTGTGTGTGTTTGCGGTGTATGTGATTTTCTCCAAATTCGGCATCGCGGCCTAAATTTGACGGGCAAAAAAAGG
>DWVB01000083.1 GCA_019120455.1 Candidatus Avelusimicrobium excrementipullorum | reverse complement strand
CCATGATGGGGGCGGATATCCCCAGCCGGCCCGCGGCGTTTATCCAGGATACGGACACGTTTCTCAAAGAGCACCTGTTTGCCGATATTTTCGCGCGCGGCGTGCTGACCAACGAGCAGCGGGAGCTGATTACCGTCAGCACGCTGACGGCTCTGGGCAATGTCAATGCGCAGCTACAGTCCCACATGGGGCTGGCTATGAACGTGGGCGTTACGCCGCAGCAAATTGAAGGAATTTGCGCGGTAGTCAAAACCGAAGTGGGCCGCAAACAGGCGCTCAACGGTTTGGAGATACTTAAAAAGGTGCAGGGGAAATGAAACGCCTGCTGATCGCCTGCGCATGCGCTTTGTGCCTGGCCGCCTGCTCTTCGGGCGGCGGCCAGGCGGAGTTTGCGCCCGTGTTCGGCAAAGGGGAGCCCAATCCCTACGGCGAACATTTTACGGGACAGACGTATTTGGCCCCGCTGAACGCTTACAGCGAGTCGTTAAAAGTGCCCGCGGCCAATGTGACTTTTGAGCCGTGCGCGCGGACTGACTGGCACAAACACACGGGCGGGCAGATTTTGTTTGTCACTGACGGCGAGGGCCGCCACCAGATCCGCGGCGGGGAAATAGAAATCCTGCACCCGGGCGATGTGGTGGCCGTGGAGCCGGATGTGGAGCATTGGCACGGCGCCGCGCCGGACAGCTGGTTCAGCCATGTGGCTGTTACGCCCAATGCGCCGGACAACAAAGCCGTCTGGCTGGAGCCGGTAACGGATAAAGAATATAAATAAACAGCCGTAAGGCAAGAGGATACGTTTTCAGACGCAGCGCCCCGGCCCGAGGCCGGGGCTTTTTAAATGGCGGAGAGGGAGGGATTTGCCTTCCGGTAAAATCCCTGACGGGATTTTCCTGCAGGCCGGACTCGCGGTTTTTACCTTTCGGCCCGTCGGCCTCAAACAAAAACATCGCTGCGTTTTTCAAATCCCCGCGGCACCAAGCAGTTGGTGCCGCTTCTTATTTTTCCATTAAAAAGCCCCCAAAAGGGGCTTTTTAAATGGCGGAGAGGGAGGGATTTGAACCCTCGAAGCCTTGCGGCTTACAGGTTTTCGAGACCTGCTGTTTCAACCACTCACACACCTCTCCAAAGCGTTCTGCTATTTATTATATCAAACTCTTAAGCGGAAACGCTTGGCCTGCGCCAAAAAAAGACAGCGTGCGGGGAGTCCGGCCTTATATGCCGTTTAAAATTTGGGCCTTTATCGCTTCAAATGTGGCGCGCATTTCATCTTGTTGCCGAGCCTGTTCCCGTGACACATAGTTAAACCACTGCGAGCAAAGTTTTTTTCCGTTGTCTGAGAGACCGCGGCAGTCCCAGGAATTGTCGGCATAAGTCCAGTTTATCTGGTAATGCATATCCGGCGTATGGGTGCGGTAAGCGTGCGCGCCGTTCGCGCTTAACATCAACGCAAACGGGTTGTGCGCCGGACAGGAAGGAATGTCGCGCGTGTTTGCTATAAGGCAAAATATATTTCTGTCCGGCAGGGCGTTGGCGGGGAAGTCCTGCCAGCGGGTAATATGGCGGCCGTTTTGCTGCAGGACAAGATTTTGCAGTTCTCCAATATTTTTCAGTTGGGCGGAGGCTTGCAGGGCGCGGCGCAGCTCTGCGTCTTCTGCGGCGGGCGCCTGGGGGGAGGAGGGAGGCTGCGCTACATTAGACGGCGCGGTGGCGCGGCCGGAAGCCGTTTCGTCGTCTGTCAGATGAAAACCTTGTGAGGGGTTCCAGGACCAACCAAACTCCGTTTTTTCGGGGTTTTGTTGTTGTAACTGTTGTATTTGCGGGAACAACTGTTTCCAGATTATGCCCAGCGCCAGCCAGCAAATCAGAGGTATCAGCCATAAAAAACAAAACAATATCTTCAGGCCTTTTGATACGGGCGGCAGAACTTGAGGTTCCAATTCCGGCATGTAATCTTTTTCCACCACCAGACAGTCGGTTATTTTGTCGTGCCAGCATTGTTTTTTTTGATTAGACCAATATTTGAAAATTCCTATGCCGAGCGGCAAGAAGGACAAAGGTATACCCATTTGGCGGCAAAAAGAACGGGAAAATGAAATACGTTCTCCGTTGATGTCTGTTACTTTGATTCCCATGATTTTTTTGCCCAATGTTGCCTGCCACGGGGAAGATTCCGCCCAGGCGTAATAACACAAAAATCCGATTAACCATCCCAGCCAACTCATCACGGCAACAACAATCATAATCCATGGAAGAAACATATTATAATGCATCATTCTCGCAGGTATAAGTCCCGACAGTTGAGAGAGAATGGAAATAAAAACGGAGTAGAAAATGGTATCTAATATAAAGGCTATGGTTCTTTTGCCAAAAGAAGCGTACATAAACCCTCCAGATTTTTTGAATGAAAAATACCAAACTAGTATATCTTTTTTTTTGAGTCAATTTGTGAGATTTTTTGTTGGCAGGACAAGTATTGTTGTCTGTTTTTTGCCGGTCATTTTATTTTTGTTTTGCCAGAAAATCCAGCGCGCGTTTTTCCAGCCAGCCAAACTCCCCGTGCGAGCCGCGGGGGGAGGCATAGGCCTGCGTGCCGTGCGGGGCCAGACGCGCCAGCGCCGCGCTCATCTGCCAGGGGATACGCTCGTCCTGCTTGCTGTAGGCCACCAGCAGGGGGGCTTTCACGCGGGGGATTTGGCGCGTATTGTCCAGTTTCCGGTTCCACAAAATCAGATAAATGAACGGCAGCAGGATTTTTTGTTTCCAGTCCCAGGGTTTGTAATGTTTGCTGACGCCGTAGGCGGCCATTTCCGCACTGGAAGTAAACGGGCTTTGCGCCACGACGGCTTTAAACGGCAGGGCGTCGTTTTGCACGGCCGTGTGCAGGCAAATGCTGTTGCCCAGCGAAAAACCCCACAGCACGAGGTTTTGCGGGGGAATTTTTTTGGCGTGTAGCAGGTAATTTAAGGCCGTTTGCCCGTCTTCAAACGCCCTGCGCTGGCTGACGCGGCCCGTGCTTTGGCCAAAGCCGCGGTAGTCAAACATCAGCACCCCCAGCCCGTGCGCGGCGTAACGCTGCGCAAACGGCGCAAAATGGGAAAGGTTTCCGCCGTTGCCGTGGAAAAACAGCAGGGTTTCTTTGCCTTCCCGCGCGGGGATATACAGGGCCTGTATTTTGCCGTTTCCCGAAGGCAAAAAGAATGTTTCCCCGGGCAGGCGTCCGGCCAAAAAGCCGCGTACCGGATGAAAAATAAATTCATCGGCTTTGCGCGCCAGGATAAAATATACGGCGGCCAACACTGCGGCCGCGCCCAGACAGTAAATCATTTGCTTTCCGGCCAGTGTAAAATTTGGTTTTTGTCCTGCTTGGCGTACCAGGCGGAAAATTCTTCCGGTGTGCGCACGCCGTCGCGCAGTACGGCGGCGTATACCCAAATCCCGCCGATGTGCGGCTGCGGGGGCAGCGTTTTTTTGATATGCAAAATGGCCGCGCGCGTGTCGTCGGTCAGCATATTTTTGATGGCCTGCGCCTGGCGTTCAAAGTATCCTTCGTAGCGGCTGCCGCGCAGGATATGTATGATATCCAGCGTCCACAGCCGTTTTTGGGCATCCTCAAATTGTGCATGCCATTCCACACAGGCGTCCGGCGCGTCCAGCAGGTTGGTGCAGGTCAGGCCCTTAAAGCCTTTTTGGGAGGCAATCATGCCCATGGCCGCAAATCCGGCGGACATGTCAAACGGGTCCGTGTAGACATGCAAATCAATGTCGCGGCTGTCATAATACAGCCCGCAGGCCAGCGAGCCGACCAAGTGCACGTCCGCCCCCTGCAAATCCCACGCCGTAACGGCGCGGCTTTGGCGCAGCATGGCGAAGGCTTCTTTTGTATTTTCTTGTGCTTGCTGTAAAATAGGGTCCATATATGTATTATAGTAATTCGCGCGGAGGTGCGTTTAATGCTACAATAAACGGTATGAAAGCGTTTTCTTCTTTTTTCCGTCCCGTATTGCCCGCCTGGGTGGCGCCGCTGTGCGGCGTAACGGGGGCGGCGCTGTTTTTGGCCGGCGTGGTATGCTTGGTGGCTTATAACTGGGCCGCGCTGGGCACCTGGCTTAAATTTGCCTTTCCTCTTTTGGGGCTTGTATTATGTGCCGCCGGTGCGTATTACAAAGGATTGCAGACGGGGGCGGGCAAGGTGTGTTCTTTTGCTTGCGGGTTGTTTGCCGGCCTGTTTTTTGCCGTCTACGGACAGGTATATCAGACGGGCGCGTTTGCCTATGAATTTTGCTTTGCCTGGGCTTTGTGCCTGCTGCCGCTGGCCGTGCTGGCGGGCAACCGCTGGCTGTGGCTGCTCTGGGCGGCGGTAGCCAACGGGTATTTGCTGTCTTATTACGGGCCGTTTTTGTACCGCGCCGGAACGGGGACGGTTTTGTTCCTGTGGGTGTTTGCGCTCAACGCCGTGTGTTTTGCCTTTGCGGAACGGGCCTGGTTTAAAACGCGGCGCGGCGGGTGGTTTTCGCTTTTCTTTTTGGCGGCCCTGCTGGCGGCGTGCTTTGTGCGCGGGCTGAATAACTGGGGGCCGTGGTTTTGGGCCTGCCTGTGCCTGATTTTGCTTTTTGCCGTATATGCTTATGCTTTCCGCCGCGGCGCGGCGCAGCTGGGGTTTTGCGCGCTGGCGGCGGACTGCCTGCTGGCCGAGCGTATTGGTTCCGAGCTGCGCGTGGGCGGGTTTTTAGTTACGGTGGTGGCTTTGCTGCTGCTGTTTGTGGCCAGCGCGTGGGGTGTGTATATGGTAAGCCGCGGGGAGGAAAAACATGCCTAAAGAAGAAAAAGTGCCTTTTATGGTGTCCGTCCTGCTGGCTTTCGGGGCCTGGCTGGCGTGTCTGGCGGCGCTGTTTTTCTTTGCCCTGCGCAATATGATATGGTTCGGCGCGGCTTTTATCTGTGTGGCCGCCGCGTGCCGGTACGCTGAGAGCCGCAGTATAGAAGGCGCGCTGAAAGCGTTTTTGGCTCATGCATCGCTGGCTTTTTCTTTGTTTGGCAAAGGCATGCTGTTTTTTGGCATTACCGACTTGTGGGGCTTAAATGCCGGCGGCTGTTTGGTGTTGCTGACGGTTATGGCGGCGGTCAGTTATCCGCTGTTTACGCAGGGAATGGACCGCGCCGTTACGGTTTTTGCCGCCGCTTGGTGCGCTTTTGCCTGGCTGTGGGAGTTGCGCGTTCCGCTGGTGTATATGGAAACGCTGTCCGTGGCGTTTTTCGCCGCCGCATATGCTTTGTTGATGGGCAGCCGCGCCTTATGGCGGCCGCTGGCGTGGGGCCTTTTACCCGCCTGCGCCAGGCCGGTATTTATCGGTTCTTTCGGGCCGGAAGCGGCCACGGCTTTCGGCGGGCTGAACCAGGTGCTTTTGGGGGCTTTGCTGTGCGGTTTTTATGCGTGGCAAACGCGCAAAGATTTTAATATGCTGCTGGCCGTGTTGATTTTAGTGTTGGCTTTTGTCAGCAACAGCGGCGTATGCATGGGTGCGGCTTTGCTGGCGCTGGGCTTTGCGCAAAATAACCGTTTGCTCAAAGCCGCGGGCGCGGGTGTATTTGCGCTGGCTTTGTGCTGGCTGTACTTCCATTTGCAGACCACGCTGCTGGTAAAGGCCTATTATTTGTGTGCTTCGGGTGTTTTACTGCTGGGGGCGTACGCCTGGCTGAAAAGGGGGAACTATGCGCGCTAAACTGTTTTTCTTTTGCGCCTGCCTGCTGGCGGGCGGTTTGGGCGGATATGCCGTCAGCACGCAGCGGGCGCTGGCTTCTGCGCGCGTGGTGTATTTTAAGACGGCCCCGGTGGATCCGCGCGCTTTGTTGAGCGGGGATTATATGGAGTTGTCTTATGACTTTGAAGCCAACCGCCCCTGGGAAAAAGACGGTCCCCTGACGCTGTATACCGATGAGCGCGGCATCGCCCGCACCGAAGGGCCCGGCACGCCGCTGACGCTTGCGGCGCACTTCCTGCGCTACCGCGTACCGCACCAGTTTTATTTCCAGGAAGGCACGGGGGAAAGGTATGAAAACGCGGCCTATGCCAAGGCCGCCGTGCTGTCCGGGGGATCGGTACTTCTTTTGGCCCTGACGGACGAAGATTTGAACGAGCTGTAAAATCCTTTTATTTTTGTGGCCCTGACTTTAAAAAACCCCTGCCAAAAGCGGGGGTTTCAAATATTTTTATCGGGTTTGCGGAACGGGAGGCGGACATTGCCCTCTGGCACCGGAAGTGCAGCAGGACTCATTTGCCGCCAGGGAATCTATACCGCAGAACGGTGCACATATAGCCGCCCCGTATTCATCTTTGCTTTTGCAGGTAATATGGTTGCTCCAGTAATAACGGGAAAGCTCATAGGGGCTGCTGCCGTCGGTATTTTGGCGCACGGCCGTTACTTTTCCCTCACTGTACCCCGTGCCGGATAATACCAAAGTAAATAAGCCATTTTGCCAGCTGGTGCCGGATGCGGCGGGAGGGATGATGTCCAGCTCATTATATGTCCGTGCGAATTGCCCCCGGCGCATAAACTGGCGTTGTTGGGAATGACTGATGGAATTCATAAAGGTGGCGGTTTGCTGCAAACGGGAGTGTTCCACTGCTGCAAAATATGCCGGCAAAGCGAGGGCGGCGCAGCTCCCGGCAATGAGAAGGCACGCAAATAAGGGCACAAACAAGCCCAGCAGCCAGACCCAAAAGGGACTTTTCATTGTGCCGACGGGGCCGTCCGTGGGTTGGTAATCTTTGCTGACCACCAGGCAGCCGGCCATGATATCCTGCAGGCATTGTTTTTTATGTGTCCAAATGCACATTAAATACCCGATATACAGTATGGCGGCGGAAAGAAATTTTCCCGCCCAACGCCCCGTGGCCCGGGCAAAAGAAATGCGCTGTCCGTTTAAATCCGTTACTTTTATGCCCAGTGCTTTTTTCCCGGGAGTAGCTTGCCAGGAAGAAGATTCAAAAATGGCAAAATAGCACAGGTTTACGGCTATACCCAACAAAAACGAAAACAAATAAAAGCCCAGGCTCCGATCTGTCCCAAAGAACAGGGTAGCGAAAAACCCCGCCACCAGTCCTATTAAACCACCGGCTATGCTAACAATAATATTGTCTATCACAAACGCGGCTGATCTTCGGATAAATCCTGCGTACATATTGTCCTCCTGTAATGGTGATTTTAATTTCTATTTTAATGTTTAAATTGTACAATAAACCTAAATGATTTAAAAGGAGATTTGAGATGAGCGATTGTAATCATGACTGCGCTTCCTGCGCGCAAAACTGCGGCGAACGCACGGAGCCGCAGAGCCTGCTGGTTCGTCCCAATCCGCATGCGCGGGTGGGCAAAGTGATTGCCGTGTGCAGCGGCAAAGGCGGCGTGGGCAAAAGCATGGTAACCGCCCTGCTGGCCGGCGCGGCGCAGAAAAAGGGCCTGCGCGCCGGCGTGCTGGACGCCGACATTACGGGCCCGTCCATTCCCAAAATGTTCGGCGTGCACGAACGCGCCAAAGGCGACCAGAGCGGCGTCTATCCCGTGCCCAGCGCCGGCGGCGTGCAGCTGATGTCTTTAAACCTGCTGCTGGATAACGAAACCGACCCCGTCATCTGGCGCGGCCCGCTGATTACGGGCACGGTCAAACAGTTTTGGAGCGAAGTGATTTGGGACGACGTGGATATGCTGTTTGTGGATATGCCCCCGGGCACAGGTGACGTTACGCTGACGGTGTTCCAAAGCCTGCCGGTGGACGGCATTGTGTTTGTAACGACCCCGCAGGAGCTGGTGGGTATGATTGTGCAAAAAGCCGTCAAAATGGCCCAAATGATGAATTTGCCGCTGGCCGCATTGGTGGAGAATATGAGCTATTTTGTCTGTCCGGACTGCGGCAAAGAGCATGAAATCTTCGGCCCCAGCCGCGCAGAACAAACGGCGCAAACTTTTCATATACCGGCCGTGGCGCGCCTGCCTTTGAACGCCGATATTTCGGCGGCGGCGGACCGCGGCGGCGTGGAAGGTCTTTCCCTGCCGCAGCTGGAGCCGGTATTGGCCGCATTGGAAAATATCAAAAAGTAAAAAGTCTTTTTGCGGATTTTTTTATAAAATACCCTTAAGAGGTTTTATAAATGTCTGATTTAACCCTAAGCAAACGCGCACAGTGCATAGGTGACTCTCCCACCCTGAAAATCAATGCACTGGCGCGCGCCATGAAAAAAGAAGGCAAACCGCTGATTCACCTGGGCGGGGGGGAGCCCGTCTTTCCCGCGCCGCAAAGCGCCGTGCAGGCTATTATTAAGAAGGCCGAAAGCCGCAAAATTAAATATTCCCCGTCCTCCGGCACGCCGGAACTGAAAGAAGCCGTGGCCCGGTATACGCTGAATAATTACGGCCAACAAGTGGGGCCGGAAAATATCATCGTGTCGGCCGGAGCCAAACAGGCTTTGTTTAACTTTTTGCTGGCGGCGGTAAACGAAGGTGACGAAGTGGTCTTCCCCGCGCCGTACTGGGTCAGCTATCCCGAAATGGTCAAGCTGGCCGGCGGTACGCCCGTTATCGTACGCCCAAGCCGCGGCCTGCAAATTACCGTTGAAGAACTGGCCGCCGCGGTGACGGAGCGGACCAAAGCCGTGCTGATTAACAGCCCCTGCAACCCTTCGGGCCAGATTTTTGACGCGGATTTTATTTCGCGCGTGGTGCGTCTGACGGAAGAAAAACATATTTTTCTTTTAATGGACGATATTTACCATAAACTCGTTTTTGACGGCAACAGCTGCCCCAACCCGTATGAATATGCCACAGACGGCCAAAACCTGGTGATCGCAAACGGAGTTTCCAAGGTGTACGGCCTGACGGGGCTGCGCATCGGGTGGGCGGTGTCGCAAAACAGGTCCTTGATCGGCGCCATGGGCCGCATGCAGGCCCAAAGCACCTCCTGCAACAGTGATTTATCCGAGGCCGCGGCCGCGGCCGCCCTGACGGGCGACCAGCGCTGCATTGAGGACCTGCGTTCTTTGTTGGAACATAACAGGGATGTCCTGCTCCAAGAACTGGGGCAAATACCGTATGTTACTGTACAAAAACCACAGGGGACGTTTTACTGCTTTGCCGATTTCAGCCGCTACAACCCTGATTCGCAGGCGCTCTCGCAGTACCTGCTGGAGCAGGCTCTGGTGGCGGTGGTGCCCGGTGCGGCCTTTGGTATGGACGGATATTTGCGCATCAGTTTTTGCGCTTCCGAAGACAGCATCGTGCAGGGCGTGCGCAGAATCAAGCGGGCGCTGGAAAATATTTCCGTAAAGGAAGGATAAAACTATGGACATGAAACACCCGAAACCGGACTTTTACAAGCCGGACTACGGCCTGGAGCATTCCGGCCTGAAAACCGATAAGACCGTGTACTGGAACTATTCCACGCCGGCCTTGTATGAAGAAGCCGTCAAACGCAATGAAGGCAATATCGTTTACGGCGGCCCGCTGTGCGTCAGCACTGGCAAACATACCGGACGCAGCCCCAATGACCGCTTTTTTGTCAAAACGCCCGACGTGGAAGGCAAACTCTGGTTCAGCAAAGGCAATGTGGGCATTGAACCGAAATACTGGGATATTTTGTTTGCCAAAGCCCAGAAATATGTGGCGGACAAAGAATTGTTTGCGCGTGACGCCTATGTGGGTTCCAGCGAGGCCTCTCGCCTAAAAGTGCGCGCCATTACCGAATGCGCGTGGACGAACCTGTTTGTCAAAAATATGTTCATTGAGCCCAAAAAAGAGGAGCTCAAAGGTTTTGTGCCCGAGTTTACGCTCATCTGCCTGCCGCGCATGAAAGCCGACCCTGCCACGGACGGCACCAACAGCGAAACCGCCATTTTGATTAACTTTGAAAAGAAAATGGTGCTGGTTATCGGTTCCGAATACGGCGGCGAAAACAAAAAAGCGCTGTTTACCGTCATGAACTACCTGCTGCCGCAGAAAGGCATTATGACCATGCATTGCTCTGCTAATGTGGGCCCGAAAGGCGACAGCGCGATTTTCTTCGGCCTGTCCGGCACGGGCAAGACTACGCTGTCTGCCGACGTATCCCGCGGTCTGATCGGCGATGACGAACACGGCTGGGACGAAAGCGGCGTGTTTAACTTTGAGGGCGGCTGCTATGCCAAGGTCATCAAACTCAGCGCCGAGGCTGAGCCGCAGATTTATTCCACCACGCACCGCTTCGGCACCGTGCTGGAAAATGTGGTGTTTGACTCCGAAACCGGCAAGCTGGACCTGGACGACGGCTCTCTGACCGAAAATACGCGCGCCTGCTATCCGCTGAATTTCATCAGCAATGCCG
>DWVB01000082.1 GCA_019120455.1 Candidatus Avelusimicrobium excrementipullorum | reverse complement strand
GCAGCACTATGTGGTATCGGCAGTGATAAACGCAGTGGCTTAATTTGGTAAGTTCCATATTGAGATGCTACTAAATATGAAGATTTGGGGATACACACTCCATCCCTCGGGCTTACGCCCGGGGTTTATTGTGAGCAGTAGTTATAAATAATTGACTTAAAGTCAATGACTTCAAGTCATTAATATCTATTCTGAAGCTGCAAAAAAGTCCACTGCTCTGCAGCAAAAGGGAAGAGCATCTATACAATTAAAGTGTTTTAAACAGATAAAAATCTGTATAATTTAAGAAAATATCCGCGGAGGGGGAAAATGTCTAAAAACCTGATTATTTATTATTCCCGCAAAGGGGAAAACTATGTCAACGGAGCCATTGTGCCCCTGTCCAAAGGAAATACCGAACGCGTGGCCGAATATATTGCCCAGGCCGTGGGAGGGGATTTGTTTGAGGTGGACACCGTCAAACCTTATGCTCCCGCTTATAAAGCCTGCATAGAACAGGCCAAGGACGAACTGGAGCAGGACGCCCGCCCCGCATTGAAAAAATATTTAGATCATATGGACGGCTATGAAAATATCTTTGTCTGCGGACCCTGCTGGTGGGGGACTTTTCCCATGCCGGTATTTTCCTTACTGGATCGGCTGGACTGGAGCGGCAAAAAAGTAATGACCGTTATGACGCACGAAGGCAGCGGTTTAGGCAACAGTGAGCGGGATTTAAAACGCATTTGCCGGGGGGCCTCTTTCGGCCCGGCGCTGGCTGTCAAAGGGGCGGATGTAGAAAAAGAGCAGGAGAGCGTGAAGGCCTGGGCCCAAAACGCGATTTCTTAACAGAGGAAATTTTTCCAGAAGAAAAATAGCCCCCGTTTTGGACGGGGGCTTATAATTTCTGCCTTGGACCGTGGAGATTAGGGAGCTTTTACGGCATATTTTTGCCTGTTGGCCGCCGGTATTTCCGCGCCGGCCTTGCGTTTGGCATTACAGGCGTCATGCACATATAAGCGGCTTCCGTCAGGATATTTCAGTATGGTTACGTCCCAGGGCTCAATTTCCCGCTCGCACAAAGCACAGATTTTTTTGCGGTGGGCAGGGCGTTCCACAGCTGCCGTATGTCCCATGGCCTGGCGCAGGCTGTCGGCCACTTCCTGCTTGCTCTGCTGTTGCAGGCGGAGCTCCTCGTCACGGTTTTGGGCATACTGCTCGGCCTGCCGGCGGGCACGGTTTATCTGCCCGGCCAGCGGATTGGGGCCTTTTCTGCCCTGTTTTACAAATTCCTGCTGCTGTTGTACTTCCGGGGGAGATAACTTTACGGGCAGGCCTTTTGCGTATAAAATATTGCCGTACTGCGGGCACAGAGACAGCCACCCCTCTTTACTGCGCTCGGAGGCGGAGGAAGCATAAAAATCCATCAGATTAATCAGCCCGTCCGCATCGGCGCAGGTCAGGTCTTCACACCGGTTCATGACGGAAGGTATGGAAACGGGATCATAAAATTGCGCCAGGGAATAAATCCCGCTGTTTTTTGCGTTTTCCCCCGTATAAAGGTCCCCCAGGCCCAATGTATGGCCCGCCTCATGCAGGGCAATGGTCAGGGAGGAACGGCCCAACACAGAGGTAACGCCGCTCGGGGGTGTCAATCCCGTGTTATCCGGTTTTAATTCAAACGTAAAAGAAGCCCGTCCGGTTTGTACGGCATGCCCGCCGCTCCCCTGGGAAAACAAAGTGGCGCGTACGCGCAAATCCACCGCATCAAAGGGATAAGACTCGCAGGATTTGTAAGCATTTGCTCCGGCAGAAGGACCTATATTGATAAAGCGGAAGTTTAAAGACGAAGGCAGAGCGCCAAGCACATCTTTAAATTCTTTTTTACGTCCCGCGGAACGCACAAAATCCCCCGTCTGCCCAAACCAGCGGCTGTAAGCATTGTAGACAATATCCGCACTCATGGCATAAAGAGCGGCGCGGTCTTTCCCCGTATACAACCGGGTGCCGTAACGGCGGGATTCTCGATCCAGTGAACGTTCCAGCACGTCAATACAAACGCGTATTTCCCTGCCGGAAAGAATCTTGGGCAGCAAACGATCCATATCCCGCTGCTGCGTTTCCTGCAGAAAAACCCAGGCGAACAGCGGAAGGGCCAGAAATATAAAGAAGACGGAAAAAGATAATTTTTTCATAAAAGAGCTCCTTACTTACAGTCTAATGAAAAGACAGAAAAAAATCAAGGTTTGGTACAATAAAAGAAACAGGTTTCCGGAGCATCGCATGAAATACGATTTTGACCAAATTATTTCCCGCGCGGGCACCCACAGCGTCAAGTGGGCCGACCCCGTGCGGGAAGACGAAATCCCCATGTGGGTGGCGGATATGGACTTTGCCACCGTACCGGCCGTAACGCAGGCCCTGGCCCGCCGCGCCGCGCACGGCATTTACGGCTATACGCTGCCGCCTGCTTCTTATTACAAAGCTACGGCGGAATGGTTTGTCCGTCGCCACGGCTGGGCCGTACGCCCGCAGTGGATATTGCCCGTGACGGGCGTGGTGCCCGCGCTGGCGGCTATTTTGTGCGCCATGGCGGAGAAGGGGGATAAAGTCATTTTGCAGACGCCGGTGTACAATTGTTTCTTTTCCGTTATCAAAAATTACGGCTGTGAGGCGCTGCCTAATCCGCTCATATATAAAAACAACCGCTGGAGCATGGACTTTGACGATTTGGAGAAAAAAGCGGCCGATCCCAAAGCTAAAATCCTGTTTTTGTGCAACCCGCACAATCCGGCGGGCAGAGTGTGGAGCAAAGAAGAACTGAAGCGGCTGGGGGAAATTTGCCTGCGCCGTCGGGTGTTTGTGGTGGCGGACGAAATCCATTGTGAACTGGTCGCCCCGGGTATCAAGTATACCCCGTTTGCATCTTTGGACGAACGCTTCTTAAAAAATTCCGTTACCTGCACTTCGCCCAGCAAGGCGTTTAACCTGGCGGGCCTGCAGGCGGCCAATATCTTCGCCGCCGATGAATCCGTGCGGGAAAGCGTGCGCCGCGGGCTGGACATTACCGAAACGGGCGGCATAGGCTGTTTTGGGGTAGAGGGGCTTATCGCCGCTTACCGCCACGGGGCGGACTGGCTGGACCAGTTAAACGCTTATTTGCACGAAAACTTTTTATTTTTAAAAGACTTTTTCGCCAAACACCTCCCTAAAGCCGCCGTGGCGGAGCTGGAAGGGACGTATTTGGTCTGGGCGGACTGCCGCTATTTGCAAAAGCCCTCCGCCTGGCTGGCCGCACAGCTGCGCAAAGGCGGCGTGCGCGTCAACCCGGGCAGTTTATACGGGACGGACGGGGAAGGATTTCTGCGCATAAATATCGCTTGTCCGCGTGCTATGCTGCAAACGGGGCTGGAACGTATGGCAGCGGTTTTAAATGAAGTATAAAAAAGGAAAGCAAACATATGAAAATAAAAAGAGTCTTATTTATCGTATTTTGTCTGTTATTTTGTCAGCTAAACGGCTTTGCCCAGTGTATTGACGGCAAAATCAATTTGGGAAACGGCTTTTCGGCAGAGGTGATTCCGCCGCAAACAGCGGCGTTTATGCAGGGGAAAAGCTATCCTAAAGACGCGCTTATTCCGCTGGAAGATTTGCGTTATGTGCAGGTAAGGCATATCGGTTTTGACGGAGAAGGCCGCCAGGGGGAACTGGTGGTGCATAAAAGCGTGTCCTGCGAAGTGGTGGATATTTTTAAAGAACTCTACGAGGCGCAATACCCCATTGAAAAAATGCGTTTGGTAGATTACTATGACGCCAATGACCAAAAATCCATGGCCGACAACAATTCTTCTTCTTTTTGCTGGCGCATGATTACCAGCGGCGGGCTTTTGTCTTATCACGCGCTGGGCCTGGCCATAGACATCAACCCCCTGCAAAATCCCTATGTGCGCGGCTCCGTAATTGAACCCATAGAAGGAAAAGAATTTGTAAACAGAGAGCAAAAGGTACGGGGTATGATTTTTGAAAATGACGCCGCCGTACGCGCGTTTAAAAAAAGAGGCTGGAAATGGGGCGGCAACTGGAAAAAAACCAAGGGATATTATGACTTGCAGCATTTTGAAAAGCCGTCCCCTTTGCGTGATGAGTACATGCAGAAGATGAAAAAGCAGTCCGCCAATTCCTAACCAGTTTGTCAGACCGCGGTTGAAAAATACTTGACCTAAAGTACGCTCCAGCAGATATACTGTAGGAAGGAGGAAAATATGAAAATAAAAAACACTTTTCTTTTGCTGGTCTGTGCTTTGCTGGCGGCGGGATGCGCCTCGGCTCCGCAAAGCCAAACGGCCGCTTCGTCCGACGTGCAAAAACGCGTGGCGGAGCTGGCGCCGCACCACGCGCTGGTGATTGCGGGGGCGGACGGAACGATACGCACCTATGACGGCCGCGGCCTGCGCCCGCTGTTTAATGCGCTGGAAGAAAACGGCGTAAAAGACGCTTATGTATATGATAAAGTAACGGGCCGTGCTTCGTCTTTATTGCTGGCCTATGGCGGGGCCAAAGAGCTGCATACGGGCATGCTCTCACAGGAGGCGATTCCCATACTGGAAAAGTACCACATCAAATATACCGCCGACAAGACCGTCCCTTATATTTTGAACCGTTCCAAAACGGGCAGCTGCCCCATGGAAAACGTGGCCCGCAGTTTAGACGACGCCCAAACGGCGTGCCCGCAAATCAAACAAGGCTTTGAAAATTTGGTGGCGCCAAAATAAAAATAAAATACCCCGCCTGTTTCCAAGAGCGGGGTATTTTTATGATTTTTACAGCCCGGGCGGCAGCTTGTCTTTCATCAGGCGGCGCAGATTGCGCCGGCTGCCGTCCAACGTGAAAGTGCCGTCCCCGCGCGCATGCCAAAGGCGGCCGGTGGCTTTGCTTTTGTCGGCCACTATGCGCTTTACGCGCAGCACCACAAAGCCGTATTCTTTAATAATCCGCTCCACTTTGCATTCCAGACAGGCCTGACAGCCCGCTATCAGCGGTGCTTTGACCGTCTTGGCCGGCAGTGCGCGCAGGTGAAAATGGGCGAATTTATCGCACTCTGCTCCGCTTACATCGCCGATTTTAACGGCCGTTTCCAGCATTTCCTGCGCCGGAATACAAACCACGCATTCTTTGCTTTTGCGCAGGGCCTCAAAGGAATAGTTCCACGGGCCCGTGGCCATCACGGCCCCGCCGTCAAAGTCTATGGGCATAATCCAGGAAATAGTCATCACATTATTTTTTTGACCGTCAAAAGTAGTAATTAAAGTCAGCGGCCCGGGCTCCAAAAAAAGCAGGGCTTTGGGCAAAGCAATTTCTCTGTAAGGCATGGCTCCCTCCGTTTCTTTTATTATATCCCGTTTTTTGCTAGAGTAAAAGAAAAAGGAGGGTATATGAAACACACCGTCATCGGCATTGAACTGAAAAACCGCCAAAATGAAGCGGTCATTTTACAGGATATTTTGACGCGTTACGGCTGCAGCATCAAAACGCGCATCGGCTTGCACGACGTGGCGGAAAACCAGTGCGCGGCGGGAGGGATTATCCTGCTGGACGTCATCAGCAGGGAAGAAGAGCTGCTCAAAGAGCTTTCCGGCAAATTTAATGTGCAAACCATGCACTTTTAAAACGGAGGAGATCCTGAGTAACAACCGCTCAGGATGACTTGTTTATACAGGCGTATTTTAAACGCTGCTGCGGCGGTTGTCAAATACGAACGTAAGTTTTCAATAAATATCCCCGGCCGCACGGAA
>DWVB01000081.1 GCA_019120455.1 Candidatus Avelusimicrobium excrementipullorum | reverse complement strand
TACACCCCTTTTCGTATGAATATGCAAAAAAACGCCGCATTTGCGCTAATAGAGCTGTTAGTCGTTGTTTTAATTATCGGTATATTGGCTGCCGTGGCGCTGCCGCAGTATACCAAAGCGCTGGAAAAAAGCCGTCTGGCTACGGTCATTCCGCTGGCGCGCAGTATTAAGGACGCACAGGAAGTTTACTATCTGGCTAATGGAACCTATGCGCAGAATGCGGAAGATTTGGGAATAGAATTTACCTGCCCGGACGGTTTTACCTGTGCCATTTCCAAAGATGTAGCAACAGGCGGTTCATATGATAAAGTAGAGTTTAAACGGAAAGATAAAGGATATGGAATCGTGTATAGTTATGATCACCGCACGGATCAGCTTCCCGGGCAGCTGTATTGCTGGGCATTCACTTCAGATAAAGAAGCCATGTCTATTTGCAAAACTTACGGTACGGGAAGCACATCTTCGGACGGGTATATCAGGGTCCCTATCCAATAATCGGGCGGCAGACGGAAGTTCGTTTTATAAAAAACCCCCGCTTATAGGCGGGGGTTTTTATATCAAACTTACAGTTTGGTAATATCGGCCATGCCCTGCGTCAGTATGGCGCGCACGCGGGTAAGCAAGCACAGGCGGTTGTGACGTATGTTTTCGTCCTCGGCGTTGACCATTACGTCGGCAAAAAACCTGGCCAGCGGGACGGCAAAATCCCCGCAGACGCCCAGCGTGCGGGCGCAGTCCTGCTCGCCCTGGCAGCCGGCGGACAGGGCGCCGACGGTATCTTCCGCTTTGCGCACGGCGGCGAAAAGTTCTTTCTCCGCGGGCATTTGCAGCAGTTCTTCGTCCACGCGTCCGCTGACGGGCTCGGCTTTTTTCAGAATATTGCACACGCGCTTGGCCGCTTCGGCGGCGGATTTAAAGGTGTCGCTTTCACGGTTTTTGTCCAGCGCGGTGACCAGCGTTTCCACATTGGCCAGCGGCATTTCAAACCAGAAATTCAGCGCTTCCGGCGTGCCGGAACGGTGCCCGCGCTGCTGCAGGATAAGCGACAGACGCTGAAAGAAGAAATTTTTCAGTTCTCCTTCGGCTTTTTTCCCGTCGCGTCCCGTGTAGAGCGACAGGGCTTTCTCCGTCAGCTCCTTGAGCGAAACATTCAGCTCCTTTTCCAGCAGAATGCGTACCGCGCCGTAGGCCGCGCGGCGCAGCGCGAAGGGGTCCTCGCTTCCCGTCGGGATTTGGCCGATTAAAAAGTTGCCCGCCAGCGTGTCCACCTTGCCGGCCAAAGACACCAGCGCGCCGGTTAAGGTTTCGGGCAGTTCGGAATTGGACGACAGCGGCCAGTAAAACTGCGCCATGGCGCGGCCTTCTTCGGGGTGGCCTTCCAGCTCGGCGTAGCGGCCGCCCATATAGCCCTGCAGCTCGGGGAACTCATACACCACGCTGCTGGCCAAATCCGCATAGGCGTATCCGGCGGCGTAGGTGACGCTGTCTTTAATGTCCTGCGCGCCCAGGCGGTCGCACAGCCACATGGCCAGCTCCCGCGTGCGGTCGGACTTATCCAGCATGGTGCCCAGCCCTTCTACAAAGGTGCGTTCGGCCAGTTTATTTTTGAAATGGTCCAGGCTTTCTTTTTTGTCATTTTCGTAAAAGAACACCGCATCGGACAGACGCGCGGACATGACTTTTTTGAAGCCTTCACGCACTTCGGTCTGGTTGGCCGATACGCCGTCGCGCACCGCAATAAAATAGGGCTGAATGTCATTGCGGCCGTCCACCACGGGGAACATCTTCAGCTGCGTTTTAAACACGGTGGTGATGAGTTCTTTGGGCAGGGTCAGAAACTTCAAATCAAAATCTCCGCCCACGGCCACGGGGTGTTCGGTGAAATAGACGGTTTCTTCCACAAGGTCCTGGTCCAGGTCCGCGTGATAACCGCGGGCTTTGGCTTCGGCCATTACGCCGCGGATAAGCGCTTCGCGCCGTTCCTCCGGCAGCGCCAAAATGGGCTGCGGCTGGGATTTGAGCAGCTGTACGTAATAGTCTTTGTCGGCTTTTTCCACGCGAATGGGCTTGCGGCCGAAAGACGTAATCGGATAGGTGTTGCGGCCGGATTTGACGCCCGCCACTTCAAAGGGGACGATTTTTTCGCCCCACAGGCCGATCAGGCTGCGTATCGGGCGGCCCCACTTCAGGCCGCTTTCTTCCCAGACCATATTTTTGGCAAATTCCATACCCGTAATGATTTTGACAAAAATCTCCGGCAGGAGTTTAAAGGTCTTTTCGCCTTTGATGTGCAAATCGGCGAAGATAAACGGGCCTTTATCTGTTTCTTTGACGGTCAGCTTTTCGGGCTTAATGCCGTTTTTCTGCGCAAAGCCCGCGCTCTGGGGGGTAAAGTTTCCCTGCGCGTCTTTAAGCAGTTTGGCCGGAGGGCCTTTGACCTCTTTTTGCACGTCGGCGGCTTTTTCGGCCGCGCCTTCTATAATCAGGCACAGGCGGCGGTATGTGCCGAAGGCCTCCGCCTTTTCATACGAAATACGGTATTCTTCCAAGAGCTGTTTGGCCAGCGTTTCCATTTGGGCCAGGGCGGGTTTGACAAAGCGCGAAGGCAAATGTTCGCAGCCGATTTCCAAAAACGCGTTCATTGGGCGGCCTCCTCTTTCTTTTCTTCTTTGGGCTCCACGCTGTCCACATACACCTTGGCGCAGGCTTTGGCCAGGTTGCGGATTTTGGTAATGATGTTGGTGCGGTCGGACACGGAAATGGCGCCGCGCGCTTCCAGCATGTTGAAATAGTGCGACACGCGCATGGCGCATTCGTACGCCGGCAAGTACAGGCCCTTTTTGCACAGGGCGTGGCATTCGGCTTCATTTTCCTCAATGTCGCGGCGCAGGCGGTCCACATTGGACTCTTCAAAATAATAGTGCGAAAACTGCCGCTCCCCTTCCTGGTGCACCTCGCGGTAGGTGACGGTGTCGTTCCAGCGGATGTCAAAGACATTGTCCACTTTCTGGCAGTACATGGCAATGCGTTCCAGCCCGTAGGTGATTTCCACGGTGATGGGGTTTAAGGCGTATCCGGCCATGTTTTGAAAATAGGTAAACTGCGTGATTTCCATGCCGTCCAGCCAGATTTCCCAGCCGACGCCGGAGGCGCCCAGCGTGGGGGACTGCCAGTCGTCCTCAATAAAGCGCACGTCGTGCTCTTTGGGGTCCAGGCCGATGGCCTTTAGGGAATTTAAATAAATTTCCTGTATATTGGCCGGGGCGGGCTTCATAATGACCTGGTACTGGTAATATTTGCCCAGGCGGTTGGGATTTTCGCCGTAGCGGCCGTCGGCGGGGCGGCGGCACGGCTCCACATAAGCGCGGTTGACGGGTGTTTTGGTCAGCGCGCCCAGCACGGTGGCGGGGTTGAAAGTGCCCGCGCCTTTTTCCATGTCATAAGGCTGTACCAGGATACAGCCCTGTTTCTTCCAATATTCGTTTAGGGAAGAAATAATGTCCTGAAAATTCTTGCCGTATTTCATAAGTAACCATATTATATAAAATACGGCCCTGCCTGCGTGTGCGCGGTAAAACTGTTATAATAACAAAAAGGAGTATATATGCCAGGATATGGCCCGGACCCGAACAGCGCTTTTCCCAATCCCGCAGTACCGTCGGTATGTTTTATTAAAAATGTGGTAAAAAACCCGAACATTGTGATCGGGGATTATACATATTATGACGATCCGTCCGGGGCGGACGATTTTGAAAAGCACGTTACTCATCATTATCCGTTTTTGGCAGATAAGCTGATTATCGGCAAATTCTGTGCCATAGGCAAAGGGGTGGAATTTGTGATGAACGGGGCCAACCACCGTTTAAAAAGCGTGTCCACCTATCCGTTTAATATTTTGGGCGGCGGCTGGGAAACCTCCGTTCCGTCACTTTCCGACCTTCCCCTAAAAGGGGACACCGTGCTGGGCCATGATGTGTGGCTGGGGCAGAATGTTACGGTGCTGCCCGGCGTGCATATCGGCAGCGGGGCGATTATCGGAGCCTGCTCCGTCGTAACCAAAGACATACCTCCTTATGCGGTGGCGGCCGGCAATCCGGCCCGCGTGGTGCGTATGCGTTTTGAACCGGAAACCGTGGAGTTTTTGCTTCGCCTGTGCTGGTGGGACAAGCCCGCGCAGGAAATTACGGAACTGCTGCCGTACTTGTGCAGCAGCGACGGAAGCGGCCTGCGCCGTTTAAGAGAGAGATATCCCGTATGATTACCAGCGTGATTTTTGACATGGACGGTACGATTTTTTCCACCGAACCCATTTATTTTAAATGTTACCAACAGGCCGCCGAGCCTATGGGGCTGAAATTTACCTTTGAACTTTTTGAAAGCTGCATTGGCATGAGCGTCAATGATTCTTCCAAACTGGTCAAAAGTTATTTCGGCCGCGATGTGGACGTAAAATATTTATATGACCAGTGCGCGCACAATGTGGAGGCGTATTTTGCCGCGCATGATGTGCCGTTTAAACCCTGCGCCAAAGAAACAATAGAGTATTTTCACAAGCGGGGGTTAAAACTGGGTATGGCCACCTCCAATATCAGCCGCTGGGTGGACATACTGTTGGAAAAAGGGGGGCTGAAGGGCTATTTTTCTTCCATTGTAACTTTTGACCATGTGGAAAACCCCAAGCCGGACCCCGAAGTCTATTTGCGCAGTGCGCAAAATTTGGGTGCGGACGTAAGTCAGTGCCTGGCCATAGAAGATTCCGTCGCCGGCGCGACGGCCGCCATATCGGCCGGTATGCGTACAGTAGTGGTGCCCGATTTAAAACAGCCCAATTCTTTCGTGCGCGCCAATGCTTTTCGCATTTACAAATCTTTGTGTGATATGCAGCGGGAAATGGAAGAGTTGCTGGGATAGTTTTATTTTTTGTTATATATTCACAAAAAGGCAAGACTTTATGTCTTGCCTTTTTTGTTGTATGTAAAGCGCAATGCCTTAATTTTGAGGTAATTGTATGGTCAGGGTTCTGTGCCATCCGTCGGCCAGTACCCGCATGCCGCTGTTGGTAAGAATATGGACGACTCTGCCCTCCATTGCGAAAGGGAAAGAAGGGGTATTTTGGGCGCCGGTTCCTTTGAATATTTCCTGAAGCGCAGCAATGTGTTGCGGCGTCAAATACAGCAGGGCGGTGTTTGCCTGCAATACATATCCCGGAAAAATTTTGTCATTGGCAGAAATGCTTTTTTGCAAATGGTTGTAGCGTAACAGCCAGCGCATTTGTAATTCATGGCAAGAGGCCTGTTGTTCAAGTTCCCGGGCCAGCATGTCCTGTTTGGAAAGCTGTTGCGGTGCGGGGGCTTCTTTGCGGCATAAGGCAAGTGTTTGGTGTCCGATAGCCAGGCGCTGTTCTTCCGCGCGCGCCTGCTGCGAGTTTTTCCATTCTTGTTGTACGTCGCCGTAACGGCCCTGCAGGGTTAATTTCAGGCTGCCCCAAAAAGGAAAAGTGGCCCGCTGCACCGCTTGCTGAAACATGCGTTTATCTCTGGGGTGGTGAATATAATTGTCATAACGCTGGGCAAAAGCCGGCCCCGCACATAAGACGCCTGCTGAGAGTATTCCCGCCAGAAATCGGACAGTTTTATTCATATGATTCTCCTAATATGGTTTAATTCATGTCATGCCAGGGGGAATTTTCGCTCGCATAGGTAACAACCCTAATGCTTCTGTTTTCTGCGTTTATCAGTACGGATATGTCCGTGTAAGAACAGGCAGAGTCCTGTTTTTCCCGCATTGCCCAAACCAGTACGGAACGGCCCTGCTTTTTATATGGAAAAGCCGGGGTATTGTTGGCATTGGTGCCGGATAAGATTTGTACCAGGGTTTTCATGGTGTTTTCATTCAAATCCACCAGCATGCTTTGGCCGTCCAGCACATAGCCGGGGAAAAGAATAAAATTGTCGCTGATAACCTCTTGCAGGCGGTCATAACGCTGCAATTGCAGTTGTTTGTCCCGTTCCAGGCGGGCCTTTTTTTCTATTTCCAAAGCCAGGATTTCTTCCTGCGGCAGTCCTTGCGTTTCCTGCAGGTCCAACTCATATTTTGCGCCATAGCGGCGGGGGGAGTAATGAAAATATAAAGCCTCAAAATGCCGGGTCAGCGCTCTTTGGTCTTCCGCGCGTTGTGCCTGTTTTTCCCGCCATTGTTTTTGCGTGTCGGTATACTGTCCCTGAAGGGCCAGTTTCAAATCCTTCCAAAAAGGAAATGTGGCTTTTTCAATAGCTTGCTGAAAGGGCTGTCTGTATGGAGATGGAAATGTATATGTGCCGTAATTTTGTGCGGCCGCATGTGGCGTGGCTGCGGCGGCAAACAGCAGGACGGCTGTTAGAATTTTAGTTGTTTTATTCATCATTTTCTCCTTTGTGTACTATATTTATTTTGGCAAAAAGCACGCTGCCGCACAAGGGAATTAATGCCCAATGCGGGAGAAAGAAAAGACCTACAAAATTTCTGGGCCTTTGTTTTAGATAAACGCAGAAAAAGCAGGAAAAATAGGTGGGGAGAAACGGATTTTACTGTGCGCGCGCGGGCACCAATTCCGCCATTTCGCTGTCTTGCGCGCTTTTTTCCGCCTCTTGGAAAACGGGGGCGGCAGGCAGGTCATCGTCAGACAGACCAAACGGTTTTAACGTTTGCAGCGGGTAATTTAAATAACCGTTTAAAAAGCGGCGGCAAACTTCGTTGCATTTGCTTAAAGACAGCAGGTCTTCCGCGTTCGTAAAGTTCAGCGCGGAAAATTCGTCCTCATGCATACGCTGCCAGAACTGCGGCGTGATTTGCAAGACGGGGCGGTCTAAGCCAAAGCCCGCCGCCGCCATCAGCCGCAGCGTAAAAGCAGGCGCAAAGGCCGCGTTGGGTTGCCCCAAGTCCAGCTCCGTCAGCGCCTGCAGCAGCAGGCGGTATTTTTCGGCGCTGGGCTGGTGCGGCGGCGTCAGGCGCATCATCAGTTCGCAAAAGTGAAAAGCCAGCGTCTGGCGTTTGAGGTCTTGGCGGATATGGGGAAACACATGCGCAATTTTTCCGCCCGTTACCGTACCCAGCACATTGCCGCTGCGCGCATAAATGCGGTATGCGGCGCAGGTAAAAGGCTCGCTTAAGGCTTTAAGTTTGCCCCTGGCGCGGTTGACCCCGGGCAGACGCAGGTTAATGCGCCCGTGCTGCAGCGTATAAAGCGCAATGATACGGTCCGCTTCGCGGAAGTTCTGGCGGAAAAGCACAATGCCCGAGTCGGTAAATATCATATATTCACTGTAGCAAATTTGAAGCCTTCCCGCGCGTTGTAGGTAAAAAACCCGTTGGACAGCGCCCCGCGGATAAGTTATAATATATGGGTCCTTTTTTGCGCCGTTTTTTATGCGCCAAAGGAGAATTTAACTTAATAAACAGGAGTGTACGGGCCTGAAACGGCCGTTGCGTTTCCGCCCGTATAAAGAGAAGCATGTTACCTACATACAGACCTAACAAAGCCAAAAGAGCCAAACACATCGGATTCCGCGCCCGCATGGCCACCGCCGGCGGCCGCAAAGTCCTCAGCGCCAGACGCGCCAAAGGCCGCCACGAGCTGATCCGGGCCTAATATATGCTTTCCCAGGGCTTGCCCCGCAGCCGCCGTCTGCATTTGAAAAACGATTTTAAAAACGTAATACAGACCGGACGGAAAATACAGGGCTTCGGCCTGGTGCTGTGGTGGAAGCCGGCCCCGCTGGGAAAAGAAGACAGACGTTTGGGGCTTGTCGTATCCAGGAAACTGGGAAACGCGGTCGTCAGAAACCGCGTAAAGAGGCTTCTTCGCGAAGCTTTCCGACTGAACCGGGAAAGATTGCAAAGCGGGGTGGACTATGTGTTCAGCCCCCGCGACAGCGAATGTCTGGCCACGGCCGACGCGGCGGAAAACGCCGTTTTAAGCCTGTGCCGGCAGGCCGGCCTGGCGCCGGCCCCCGCGGGCCAAGGTCCCGCGCAAACACATGAATAAAATTTCGCTGGCAGGCAGAAAGGTTCTGCTTTTTTTGCTAAATATTTTTATGCTGCTGGTGCGGCCGCTTCTGGGGCCGCGCGGGGCCTGCCGTTTTACGCCCACCTGCAGCCAGTACGCCAAAGAGGCAATAACCAAATACGGGGTTTTTAAGGGGGTGTGGCTGTCGGCCCGCAGGCTGGGCAAATGCCACCCTTTTCACGCGGGCGGTTACGACCCCGTGCCTTAAACGCCCGTTTTCCCGCGCCGTGAAAGCCCGCTGAAGAAGTCCGCCGCCCAGGCGGCTGATTCAGAGGATTTTATGAACCGAAATTTCTTACTCGCGGCTTTGTTTTTCCTGCTGGTGCTGACGGGATATAATCAGTTTGTCGTTATCCCGCGCATGCAGAAAGAACAGCAGGCCGCCGAGCAGCAGCTGGAGCAGGCCAAACAGGAAGCGGCCCTCTCCGGCGAAACGGCCGTAACTCCGGCCGCCGTGTCCAAAACCGCGGCCGCCGCCCTGCCGGAAGAACTGATTACTTTTGACGCTCCGAGCGCGCAAATTACGTTTTCTTCCAAAGGCGCGGGCATTAAAACCTATCTGTTCCGCGACGTAACGGGCGATTTGGACCTGACCCCGTATAAAGGCGAAGGCTATTTCGCCACCCTGCCGCAGCTGGACTTTGCCGAATCGCGGCGCACCAAAGATTCCATCACCTTCGCCGCTCAGCCGTCCGCTGGGGTGGAAATTCTCAAGACTTACCGCTTCAACGAAAACGGGATTAATAACCTGTCCCTGACGTTTAACAACAAAAACGAACATGAGGTGACCCTGCCGGCTTTTGACTTTAATTTCGGCCCGGGCCTTTCCACCACCCAGAGCGAACTTTCCGACAATGAACGCGAAAGCAAAGCCGTCTATCTGACGCAGGAACCCGGCAAGAAGAACCCGACGCTGGTCAAGTTCACCGACAGCGAGGATTCTCCCGCCTCCGGCAAAGACTGGATTTGGGCCGGTGTGCAGAACCGCTACTTTTTAAGCGTGCTTATTCCGCAGAACTGGACCGCCGGCACGCTGGCGACCGATAAGCAGGTGGTTACCACGCGCAAACGCCTGTGGGGGTTGTTCGGCGAGGGGGAAGTGAAAGGGCCGCAGCTGCAGATTAACGTTCCCGCGCGGGAACTGGGGGCCAAATCCTCCCTGACCCTGGAGTCGGATTTTTACTTCGGTCCCAAGGATTACCAGGCGTTTGAACAAATGCCTTACCACCTGGGCCGCAGCATAGAGTTCGGCTTTTTCGGTGCGCTGGGCCGTCTGGCGCGCAATGTGCTGGAGCTGTTCTACAGCTGGACGGGCAATTACGGCGTGGCCATTATCATGCTGACGGTATTGTTGCAGCTGATACTGTTTAAATTTACGCTGATGTCGCTTAAATCCAGCGCGAAAATGCGTAAGGTGCAGCCGGAAATGAAACGCCTGCAGGATAAATATAAAAATAATCCGGAAATGCTTAACCGCGAAATGCTGGCCCTGTACCAAAAGCATGGCATTAATCCGCTTTCGGGCTGTCTGCCGCTGCTCATTCAGCTGCCTATTTTCCTGGCGCTGTTTAATGCCCTGCGCACGTCCTGGTCTTTACACGGGGCGAAGTTTATTTGGTGGATTACGGATTTGTCTTCTAAAGATCCGTACTATATATTGCCCATTCTGATGGGCGCTGTAATGTTTTTCCAGCAGCGTTCGGCCCTGCCTTCGGGCATGGACCCCACCCAGGCCGCCATGTTTAAATACATGCCGCTTATTTTTACGTTGCTGTTTATGAACTTTCCGTCCGGCCTGGTGCTGTACTGGCTGACCAACAGCCTGATTACCTACGGTATTCAGACCCTGGCCAACAAAAAAATCGCCAATGCGAAATAATAAGGAGTTTTTATGCCGCATAAAGTAAAAGTAGAAGCCAAAGAAGTATCCGAGGCCATAGAAAAAGGCCTGAAAAAAATGGGTTTGCGCCGCGACCAGGTGGAAGTGACCGTGCTGGAAAATCCGCGCAAAGGATTTTTGGGCATCGGGGCGCGTCCGGCCGTGGTGGAGCTGCGCCAAAAACGCTGGGTGTCTGACAATTTGGACGCGCAGATTTATATGGACGTGCCCAAAAAGAAACGTTCTTCTTCCTCGTCCCGCGGCCGCGGGGGGCGTTCTTCTTCCCGCTCGCGCAAGAGCGAAGAATCGGGCGTGCGCGAAATCAAACGCGGCGGCCGCCGCGCTTACGGTGCGCGCCGCAGCACAGCGGTGGACAAAGCCCCCAAGGCCAATGAAGCCCAGCTGCTGCCCAGCCAGGAAATCCAGAACGCCGTTATCCCCGATTTCCTCAAAGCTCCGCTGCAGGAGGCCAAAGATTATTTGGCCAATGTGCTGGAGCATATGGGCGTAAAAGTGGAAAATTTAAACGCCTGGTGGGACGAAAAGCAACAGCGCATTTTGCTGACTTTTGACTGTGACCATCCGGCCATCGTCATCGGCAAAGAAGGCAAAACGCTGGAATCTTTGCAGTATTTGGCCACGTTAAGCGTCAGCCGCCATTTTGACAAACCCATTTCCGTCATTGCCGATACGCAGAATTACTGGCGCAAGGCCGAAGACAAAATCAACGCCGATTTGGAATACGGCATTAACCAGATTAAAAACGGCTACAGCGTATACCGCTTCCGCCCGATGAGCGCACAGCTGCGCCGCTATATACACCGCGCGGCGGAAAACAATGAGTTTGTCATTACCGTCTCGGAAGGTGAAGGCCAGTGGCGCAAAGTAACCCTGCGTCCGCGTCCGGCTGACCAGCCTGTGCAGAAGAAGGCCGAACCCGTTTCCGCTCCTGCCGCCGAAGCCGCGGCGGTGGTGCTGACGGAAACGACGGTAAACCAAAATGCCGCCGGCACGGAAGTGACTGAAACCGTGACGGAAATCGTACAGCCTGTATCTGCAGAAGCTCCGGCACTGCAAAACGCCGAACAGCCTGCCAATACTTCTGCCGAAGCGCCCGCCGCGGACGTAAACGCAGCCCAACAGCAGGCCCCGCAGGAACCCGCCGCCCAGGCGGCCGATGACGCCTCCGGCGCCACCTGCCAGGCCGAAATGGCGCGCAACTGCGCCGAAGGCGAAACGCAAACCGGCTGCGCCTGCGGACCTTTGTTTGAAAATCCGCAGGAAAATACGCAGGAAGCACAGCCTGCGCCCGCCGCGCCGGAACAAAAATAAATCCCCTGCGTTTATAAAATAAGTTTACAGAGCTTGAAATCCCCGCCGCCAGGCGGGGATTTTTTCCCATATTTAACCCCCGTACGGGACGGGGATATTGGTAGTGTATGGAAAAAATAGTTTAAGTCAATACTGCAGACTTTTGTTTTTCCCTTACAAAAATGTAATCGGGGCGACATCATACTGAACTTCGCAGAGTTCTATCATAGTCTTACATTAAACTTGCGGAGGTTGTATGCTGTCGTACTATTACAGACGTATCCGGCCTTTTTTGGCCGCCTACTTTTTAACGGGTCTGCTGACCACAGCCGTGCTGGCGCTGGAAAGCTGGGTGCAGGTGGATTGGTCTGTCTGGGCCGTACTCAAAACGCTAATGAGCGGCGTATTTTTTCTGGCGCTGGAGTTTGCGTTTTTTATTGTGCCCTTTTTGGCCTACCTGCTGCTGGCGGAGGCCGACCCCGGGCTGGTGCGCATAAGCGGCGGGCGGGGCGATCAGACGGCCGGCGCGCTGTCTTTTCTGCAAAGTTATCCCCTGCTTTCCTCTTTAAAAACCCCCGTCATCATGCCCGTGTTTACGCGGGTGCCGTCCGCGCCCAATCTGCGGGTGGGGGCGCTGGACCGTGATGTTATGCAAATTCGGGAAGGCTCCTTAAAGCGGCCGGATTTGCAGTTTTTGGCCATGTTGAAAGACGCGCGGAAACGGCTGAAAGAGCAGGGAATTAAAACGCATAAAAAGATTTGGCTGCACGGTTTTGGCCCGTCGGGCGATTTTTGCGCGCGTTTTGTTTTTCTGCATCCGAAAAACGTGCAGGCCGCCGTATGCGGCGGGACGGACGGAGTCGTGCCCCTGCCTCTGGCCGAACTGGACGGGCGGGCGTGGAATTACCCGCTGGGCGCGGCGGACGCCCGGGAAATATCGGGGCGGAAATTTGACGCAAAAAACTGGAAACGCACCCCGCAGTTTTATTACGCCGTCGGACGTGACAACAGCCTCTCCTGGGCCACCGCGGCTTTTATAGGGCGGCCGGAGGGGGAAGCTGCGCTGGACGTGCTGGGCCTTTCTCTGCCGGCGCGCTGGAACCGTACGGCGGCGCTTTTGAAGCAAAGCGGCGCGGCGGTGCAGACGCATTTTTATTCCCAGCGTGCGTTTACGCCCGCCTGGACGGACGCGGCGGCCTTTTTTAAAGCCAACGGCGGCAAGGCCTTTTATCCCACCCTGCCCACGGAAATGTAAAGCTTTCTATTCTATGCTTATTACGGAGTGTTTTGGATTAAAAAATCCCCTGCCATGCAGGGGATTTTTCATTTTTAGAAATTATTGGGAAAAAGTAGCCCGTCTGAGTATTTGGCTGGCGGTGGAATCAGGATGCGTGCGGGAGTCTTTATATTTCAAAAAACCCGTTTCTTTCAGCAGGCGCTCCATATCTTTTTTGGCCATGTCTCGCAGGGCGTTATGGTTGTGTATATATACCAGCACGTCCATGCCCAGTTTATCGGCATACTGAGGGGGTACTTTTAAGATAAGATTTTTATCCGCCAGACCGTGCCGGCAGAAGAATTCATACCAGCCGTATGTATAGCGTGCGGCCGAAGCGGAAATATTTTCACAGGTCAGTTGTTCCGCTGTATCGGGGCCGCTTTCAAACAAAATAACCAGCGGATCGGTTCCGGCGCGTTTCAACAGATCTCCCAGGGAATTTTCAATATTGTACTGGCTGTGCAAAGACCCGCAGTGCACCATAAAGCGGGCCCTGTCCTGGCGGCGGAATACATTGTCCATGGCACTAAACCAAGCTTCGTTGCGTTTTTTGAGCCCTTCGTCCGTCAGCGCCCAGGCCGTACCGCCTTTTTCCAGAATATCGTCAATATCCAGCCCCACCACCTGCAGGCCCAGCCGGTTGGCCGTGCGCATGGCGGTCAGCCCGCTGTCATAAAATTCAATATTCGGGTTTATATGTGCCCCCAGCTGCTCAAACGGAATATTTTTCCTTTCGGCCTCCTCAAAAGCTTTTTGGGAGCTTTGGGGCAGAAATTCCGTGGCAAAATGCGTAAAGCCCAGGTTTTTATTTTTACCTAACTGGGAGATGATATGGTTGATTTCCCGTACAATGGCGTCGCGGTCATGTATTTCTCCCAGCAGGACGGCGCGGCTTTGGCGCGGCAGCAGGGCGGCGTAATTGTAGTTATCAGGCAAAATCTGCGCGGCGCCGACCAATGAAACTTCAGCGGATGGATTTTGAGCCAGCAGCCGCTGCAGCGGAAGGTAAAAATAACGGTAATTGGGATCGTCCGTACTTTGTGCCGGAGCATATACGGCCCCTAAAAGCAGAAAGAAAATAAAAAGTAATTTTTTCATAATTATTCCGTTTTTCCAAAATTCATGAAAACCACTTACAGTAATAGTTTATACGCTGTAAGGTCGTTTGTCAATGATAATCAGCGCGCGCGTACGGAACAAAAGCCCCCAAAACAGGCCCAAAAATTATAAAATATACCCATGTCTGGCACTATTGTCGCTCCGGCTACTGCGTCCGGACAAAGCGCGGTGGCGCTTATTCGTTTAAGCGGGCCCGAAAGCCTGTCCGTTTTGCGCAAAGTAACGCGTACGGACAGGGTTTTTGCGCCGCGCGAGCAGGTATTCTGCCGCCTTTATGACGGCGAAAAAGTATTGGACGAGGCTTTGGTTACTTATTTTCCCGCACCGCGCAGCTTTACCGGAGAGGACGTGGTGGAGTTTGCCGTCCACGGTTCGCCCTATATACGCGGCCGCCTGCTGGAAGTGCTTTGCGCCTGCGGGGCGGAACCGGCCAAGCGGGGGGAATTTTCCTACCGCGCGTTTTTAAACGGCAAAATGGATTTGCTGGAAGCACAGGGCCTGTGCGATTTGATTTCCGCCGGGAACAAGGCCGCCCATGATTTAGCCCTGTCCTCTTTGGACGGACGCTTGAGCGAAAAGTTAAACGCCGTCAAAGACGCCCTGGCCGAAATGTTGGCCGAGCTGGAAGCGCGCCTGGACGATGTGGATGAAGAAATGCCCCCGCTCAACGCCGCGGCGGCCGAACAGGAACTGCTGGCACAGGCCGGCGCTCTGGCGCGGCTGGCCGATACTTTTTCCGTCGGGCGGCTGATTAAAGAGGGGCTGAAGGCCGCCATTGTCGGCGCGCCCAACTGCGGCAAATCCAGCCTTCTCAATGCGCTGGTGGGGTTTGACCGCGCCATTGTGTCGGAGCAAAGCGGCACCACGCGCGACACCGTGGAAGAAACATTGGATTTGGACGGGCAGAAAGTGATTTTGACCGATACCGCCGGCATACGGGAGCACGCGCTGGACCCCGCCGAACGCGAAGGCATGAAGCGCAGCCTGCGCGCCATAGAGAAGGCGGATTTGGTGCTGTTCGTGGCGGATTTGACGCGGGAGCTGACCCCACAGGAAGAAGCCCTTTGGGACGACGTGCAAAAGCAGAACAAACCCGTTATTTTGGTGCTCAATAAGACCGACGAAGCCCCGCGCGGCCGCTGCGCCCTGGAAGGCAAAACGCAGTATACCGCTTATGTGTCCTGCAAGAACGGCGAGGGCCTGGACGGGCTTAAAAAACAGATTTTGGCGTTCGTGTCCGCCCCGCAGACACAGGGGGAGGACGGGGTGATGATTTCCAACCTGCGCCAGTACGAAGCCGTTTTAAACGCCCAGACGGAAACCGAATCCGCCGCCGCGCGTCTGGCCGCGGGGGCGGGGCTGGAGTTGTGCGCGGAGCATTTGCGCGGGGCATTGGGCGCGCTGAAAGATTTGGCCGGAGAAACGACGCCGGACGACATACTGGGCATTATTTTTTCCAAGTTTTGCATGGGGAAGTAAATGTACGAATATCCGCAAATCTATGACGTGATTGTAATCGGCGGCGGCCACGCAGGCTGTGAGGCGGCTTTGGCCTCGGCCAAAACGGGGGCCAACACCCTGCTGCTGACGCAAAGCCTGGACACGATTGCCCAAATGTCCTGCAATCCCTCCATCGGCGGCATAGCCAAAGGGCAAATCGTGCGCGAAATAGACGCGCTGGGCGGCGCCATGGGCCGCATTACCGACAGCGCCGCCGTGCATTACCATATGCTCAACACCGGCAAAGGCCCCGCCGTGCATTCCCCGCGCGTGCAGTGCGACAAGAAAGCCTATCAGTTTAATTTTAAACATACCCTGGAGCTGCAGCCCAATTTGGACGTGATGCAGGACGAAGCGGCCCAAATCGCTGTTTCGGACGGGGCCGTTTCGGGCGTGGTTACCCTGCGCCATACCTTTTACCGCGCCAAAACCGTGGTGCTCACGGCGGGCACTTTTTTGGCGGGCACCATACACATCGGCGAAGAAGTATTCCCGGGCGGCCGCTATAACGATATGCCCAGCAACGAGCTTTCCAAATCCTTAAAAGCGCTGGGCCTGCATATTATCCGTTTTAAAACCGGCACCCCCATGCGCATTAATGCGCGCGGGGTGGATTTTGCCAAATTCCGCCTGCAGCCGTCGGACGACCCCTTTCAGCCGATGTCGCATTTTACCGATTACGCCGCGCAAAGCAAACGCAAATTTTTAAGCTGTTATATTACCCGCACCACCGAAGAAACCGATAAAATCCTGCGCCAGAATTTAAACCGCTCCGCCATGTACAGCGGCAAAATCCACGCGCTGGGCCCGCGCTACTGCCCGTCGGTGGAGGACAAGACCAAAAAATTCCCCGACGTCAAAAGCCACCCACTCTTTTTGGAGCCCGAAGGCACCAATACCGAGGAATTTTATATACAGGGCTTTTCCACCAGCATGCCCGAAGAAGTGCAGCGCGCGCTTTTAAAATCCGTGCCCGGGCTGGAAAACGCTTCCATTACGCGGCCGGGCTATGCTATTGAATACGACTTTTCCGACCCGATGGATTTATATCCGTCTTTGGAAAGCAAAATTGTGCCCGGGCTTTTCTGCGCGGGGCAGGTGAACGGTACGACGGGGTATGAAGAGGCCGGCGGCCAGGGCTTTGTGGCCGGCGTCAATGCCGCGCGCAAAACGCGCGGGCAGGAGCCTTTTGTTTTGCGCCGCGACGAGGCGTATATCGGCGTGCTGATAGATGATTTGGTGACCAAAGGGGTCAATGAGCCGTACCGCATGTTTACCTCGCGCGCCGAATACCGCATTCTGCTGCGCAATGACAATGCCGACCTGCGCCTGTGCCCGCACGGTTTTGCGCTGGGCACGCTGGACCCCCAGTATAAGCCCGCCTTTGAAAAATACCGCGCGGAGGTGGAACGCCTCAAGGCCGACCCGTCTTATCAAGTGGACGAAACGGGTTTATATCCCTGGACGGCGGAAAAAGTGCGTTTTCACGTGGACGTATACCAAAAATACGCCGGTTATTACGAGCGCAACAAAAAAGACGCCGAAAAACTGGCCCAGGCCGAAAATATCGTCATTCCCGAAGGGTTTGACCCTTCCGCCGTCAAAGGCATTTTGATTGAAAGCAGCCAGAAATTAAAGACCGTCCGCCCGCGCACGCTGGGCCAGGCCGCGCGCATTCCGGGCGTTACGCCGGCGGACATACAGCTTTTGGCCATACATATAGAGCGGTACCGGAGGCTGCAGCATGCGCGCAAAAACGGCTGATTTTGCGGCCTCTTTGGGCCTGGAGCTGGCGCCAGAGCAGCTGGATACGCTGGTCCGCTATGCGGATTTGGTGTGGGAAAAAAAGGATTTTTTAAATTTAACCAGCGTTGCAAACAAAGAGGAAATTTTCACCCGCCACATTTGTGACGGCCTGGCTGCGGCGGCCTTTTTCCACCGTGCGGCGCAGGGAAAGGAACGTTTCACCGTGGCGGATATGGGGGCGGGCGCGGGCTATATCGGCCTGGCCTGCGCCGCGGTCCTGCCCCGTGCAGGCGTTACGCTGGTGGAGAGCCTGGAGAAGCGTTGCTCTTTTTTAAACTGGGCCGTATTAAAACTGGCCTTAAAAAATGTTAGGGTATTAAATAGGCGTTTGGGCCAGCAAAAAGCGGGGCCTTTTGATTTTATTACCGAGCGCGCCATGGGGCAGATAAACGATATTCTGCCGCTATTGGCGCCCGCACTGGCGGCGGGCGGCGTGCTGGCCGCTTACCAAAGCGCGCCGGACGAAGCGCAGGAAGATCTGCTGCGCCGTTTGGGGTTGCGGCGGGAAACTCCGGTCAGTTACCGGCTGCCCGGGGAAGAAAAACAGCGCTATCTGGCCGTTTTTGCGGCGGATACGGGGGACGCGGCGTAACTATGGACGTAGTCAAACAAATCACCGTTTTGCTGTGGGTGTTGGGGGGAATACTCATTGCCCCTCCCGTACTGCGTTATTTTGACATAGATCCCAAAGACGCCTTCCGCAAAGTGCTGATGGTGTCTGGCAAAACGGCCAGCGCCGACGATACCTCCAAAGTAGCGGAGCCCGCCCAAAAAAAAGAAATAGACCCGCGTATTTTTGACGAACTTTTCCAGGAACACCAGCCGGAAACCCCCGAAGAACGGGCCCGGGCGGAGGCGGAATTTAAAGAGTTGATTGCCGGCCTGGAGCGCGTGGGCCGTGTGGCCCCGCCCAAAGAAGCGCCCGTACAGGGGCTGCCCGCGCAGGTGCGCACGCCGCAGGGCGCGCAAAACAAAGTGCGCTGGCTGCCGCCCCCGCCCGGATTTTTGACGGGGGAAACGTTTAATTACTTGATTTACCGCGAAAAACAGGCCGTCGGAGAACAGCTTAAAAGCGTACTGGACACCATTCACGGCAATTTGATGCTGGATTTAACGCCGTTTACATTGGTTTCCAAGCCCAATAAAATTTTGGTTATGATTTTCGGCGAGAAAGAGAGCTACATGAATTTTACCAAGCGTCCGCCGTGGTCCGGCGCCGCTTCGGATCTGAAGGCCGACACCATGTATGTGCTGGAAGGGCACAGTTTTTATCCGCTGTCGGTGCATGAACTGACGCATTTGTATTTTGACGGATATTTCCTGCCGACGATTTCGCCGCTGTGGCTGTCCGAAGGCATGGCCGTGTATATGCAGATTTACGCCACCAAACAAAAGCCCGGCTGGGTGGACGGCAGCCTGCGCAATATTTTGGCGGGGCGTTACATCCAGCTGGAAAATATGATGGATACGGACGATTTGTCCAACCTGACTACGGAGCAGGCCGAAATCTGGTACACGCAGGCCTACAGCCTGGTGGATTACTTGCTTAACGAGCGCAGCCGCGACGAGTTTTACCAGTTCTGCAACGAATTGAAATCCGGCGCGCCCGTGCACCAGGCGCTCTACCGCGCTTACGGCATGCCGTTTACCAAAGTGTCGGTGCTGCAAAACGTATGGCTGCATGACCTGTCCAAACATATGGCGGACCACCAGAAAACAAACGCCAGGGTGCCTGCGTCGGTCATTTCTTCCACGCAGACGATATCCGTTCCTGCGTCCTCCAGGCCCAGACAGCAGCCCGCCGCCGCAAAATCCGCACCGCAAAAAACGGTTATTCCCAAACTCAAAAAGGTGCAAACCAATGCGTTTAGAGGGGGATTTTAATGAATCACTGGACGCATATTCCCGTATTGGCCAAAGAAGCGGCGGAGCTGTTACTGCGTAAGCCGGACGGTGTGTATGTGGACGGCACGCTGGGGCTTGGCGGGCACGCGGCGTATTTTTTGTCCCTTCTGGGGCCGCAGGCGCGGCTGTTTGGTTTTGACAAAGACGAGGAGGCCCTTGTTATGGCCCGCACCCGCGTCAACGACCCGCGCCTGACTGCAGTGCACGCTTCTTATACGCAGGCGCCGCAGGTGCTGCGGGAGGCCGGTCTGGACGGGGCGGACGGGGTTTTGTTTGACCTGGGGTTAAGCTCTTACCAGCTGGACAATCCCGCGCGGGGGTTCAGCCTGCTGCGGGACGGGCCGCTGGATATGCGCTTTGATTTATCGGCCCCGCTGACGGCGGCGCAGATTGTCAACGAATGGCCGCTTGCGGAGCTGGAGCGTATTTTAAACGAATACGGAGAAGAAAAAAACGCCCACGCCATCGCCATGGCCGTTATGGCCGCGCGGCGACAGGGGAAGATAGAAACCACTTTTCAGCTAAAAAACATCGTGGAAAACACCGTGCGCGGCCGAGGCAAAATCCATCCGGCCACGCAGACTTTTCAGGCCCTGCGCATCGCCGTAAATGATGAGCTGGGCTGCGTACAAAGCGCGCTCGGCGCGCTGCAGGAGTTGGTCCGCGTCGGCGGACGGGCGGGGATTATTACGTTCCATTCGCTGGAGGACCGGCTGGTTAAAAACCGTTTTAAAGAGCTGGCCGCCGGCGGGGAGTGGAAGCTGGTCAACAAGCATGTGCTGGCCCCGCAATATGAAGAGGTGCGTGCCAATCCGCGCAGCCGCAGTGCCAAACTGAGGGTAATAGAAAGACTATGAAACTGTTTGCCATCGTGTTTGCGGTCAGTGTATTTGCGTTCGGGGTGGTGATGATGCGTATAGAAATCAACCGCTCCGGCCGCGCCATCGGCCAGCTGCATACGGAAGTGGAAGTCAAGCGCGCGCGCAACCAGTATCTGGAGCTGGAAGTGGTGCGCCTGCAAAGCCCGCAAAGCGTGCAGGCGGAGGCGGCTGAAAAACTGCATCTGCGCCGCACGCCGCCGCAGAATATCGTGGTGTTGGAAGAATAAATGTTTAAACAAAACAGCCCTTTTGCCTATAATGCCAAGGCCCGCATGAAACTTTGCGGACTGCTGTGCCTGCTGGCGCCTTTGTGCATCGGCGTGCGGCTGTTTTATATGCAGACTTTTTTGCATGACGAACTGGCCGACAAGGCCGAGCGCGCCATTTACAATTATTTGGACGAGGACCGCCTGCGCGGCAATATCTATGACGCAAACGGCCATTTTCTGGCCGAATCGGTGCGCACGCATTCCTGCGGTATCAGCAAACGGTATGTAAAAGACAAAGCCAAAACCATAGATTTTTTGTCCAAAACCCTGGGCATTTCCAAAAAACAGATTGAACGAGAATGGAACAAGCACCGCAACTTCTTTTTTGTGGCCAAAAAAATCAAGCCCGACGTATATATGAAAATCCTGCCCGTGCTGCGCACGCCGCTGGGGCAGGGGCTTGATTTGACGCCCGAATACGAGCGCGTCCACCCGTACGGGGACAGCGCCATAGATATTTTAGGTGCGGCCAATTCCAAAAATCTGGGTCTTTCGGGCATAGAGCAGATGTTTAACTCCGAAATGAGCCAGCAGATCAGCAAACGCCGCGCCAAACGTGCGCGCCGCGGGGAACTGATTTATGACCGCAGTTTAAAAGAAGAGCGTTCCGTGGGCAGTGTTTATTTAACGTTGGATATTTTGGCCCAGTATTATGCGGAGCAGGCCCTGGAAAAAGCCGTGAAAGATTATGAGCCGGAGCGCGGCCTGATTTTGGTGCAGCAGCCGCAGACGGGGCGCCTTTTGGCCGCGGCTTCTTATCCCCGCAAGGACGGGCAGTCTTTGGCCTTTCAGTTTACCTATGAACCGGGCTCCACGTTTAAGACGATTGCCATTTCTTCGGCCCTGGACGCGGGGGCCGTATCCATTAACGACGCCATAGACATGAGCGGGCGCAAGTGGGAAATCGCGCGCGGGGTGGTGGTGCGGGACCGCCAGCATGACAAAGACGAGCTGACCATACCCGAAATCATGGCCGTATCCTCCAATATCGGCGCGGGCAAAATCGCGCTGGAACTGGGAGCCAAAAATTTGTTTTATTACATGAAGGCGTTTGGTTTCGGCACCAAAACGGATATTAATTTTAACGGCGAATCCAAAGGTTATATTTTGCCGTATAACAAATGGACGGTGGTGGATACCGCCACCAAGGGCTACGGCTACGGCATTGCCCTGACGCCGGTGCAGCTGATCGGCGCTTATTCGGCGGTGGCCAACGGAGGCTGGCTGATGCAGCCGCATTTGGTGGACCGTATAGAATATGCCGACGGCCGCACGGAACAAAAGGCCAAAACACAAAAAATACGCCGCGTGATTAAGCAGGAAACCTCCGACACGATGAAAAAAGTGCTGGAACACGTGGTGCAGGAGGGCTCCGGCAAGCGCGCGCGTATTAAGGGTTACAGCGTGGCCGGCAAAACGGGCACGGCCGAAAAACTCAGCCAGGAAGGCGGTTACGCCACGCGCCACCATGTGGTGTCTTTCTGCGGTTTTACGCCGATAGACGATCCGCAGTTTACCATTTTGGTGGTGCTGGATAATCCCTCCAAATACACCTTCGGCGGCACGGCGGCCGCGCCGGTGTTTAAAGAAGTGGCCGAAGGCCTGTTGTCCATGCAGGGGGTACCGCCGGACCGGCCCGAAGAATTGCAGCCCAAACCCAAAACGCCGAAGATTTAGCAGTATTGCCAAGGAGAATGTATGAAATTAAACCTGACTTTGTCTAAACTTGCTTCCATTACGGGGGGGACACTGCGTGCAGCGGACCCGAGGGCCCCGTTTCATTCTTTTGTTACCGACAGCCGCGTTTTGGCCAAAGGGGACGCTTTCTGGGCGTTGAAAGGGCGCAACCATGATGCACACCGTTTTATTGGGGACGTTGTTAAAAAAGGAGCGTCCGTGATTATCGGGGAAAAGGGCCGCATTCCCGCCGTGCCCGAAAGTGTGGCCGTGCTGGAGGTGGAAGACTCCCTAAAGGCGTTGCAGGCTCTGGCCAAGTATCACCGGTTAAACAGCGCCATTAAAATTGCCGCCGTGACCGGCTCCAACGGTAAAAGCACCACCAAACAAATGCTTAAATCCATTTGTGAACAGGCGGGGGAAACCATCGCCAATACGGGCAATTTCAATAACCAGTTCGGCGTTCCTTTTTCTCTTTTGGAAATACAACCCAAACATGAACTGGGCGTGTTTGAGCTGGGCGCTTCCCACCCGGGAGATATTGCCGAAACGGCCTGTTTGGCCGTGCCGGACGTGGCCGTGATTACCAATATCTCCGCGGCGCATTTGGAATATTTTAAAGATTTGGAAACGGTTTACCGCACCAAAACCGAAATTGTGCCCTGCATAGCCCCCGGGGGGACGCTGGTGTATAATATGGACGACGAACTGCTCCGCCGTCTGGAATCGTATAAGGGCAAAAGCATCAGTTTCGGCTTTTCGCCCAATGCGGATTTGCGCATTTTGGATACGGATCATTTTTCGTTTACGTATAAAAACGAGGCCTATGTCATAGACGTACGCCTGGAGCGGCACGATAAATTAAACGCCGCCGCCGCTTGTGCGGCCGCCATTGCGCTGGGTATTTTTATGAATGAGATTAAGAAGGGCCTGATGTCTTATACGCCCATGCCCATGCGCCTGGAGCGACTGCACAAAGGGCAGACGGATTTTATCTTGGACTGCTACAACGCCAATCCCGCCAGCATGCAGAACGCCCTGGAAATTTTGGGGCGGGAGGCCGGCTCTCCGCGCATTGCCGTGCTGGGCGATATGAAAGAGCTGGGGGACAGCTCCAAAAATTACCACCGCCTGGTGGCGCGCTGGCTGCTGGACAACAAAGCCGATTATGCGTTTTTGGCGGGGAAAGAAATGAAATATGCCGCCGACGCGCTGAAAGACGATACCTCCGTGACCGTGTTTTACGGCGCCACGCCGCAGGCCTGGGTAAAAGAACTGAAAGCGCTGCTGGACAAACGCGGCGGCACCTGCCTGCTCAAAGCCTCGCGCGGAATGGAATTTGAAAAACTGTTTAAGGAGATTTAACCCATGTTTTATTACCTCTCCCTGTTTAAAGACGACGTCAGTTTTTTAAATATCTTCGGTTATTTGACCTTTCGCACCGGCGCGGCGATTGTGACGGCGTTTTTGCTTTCGCTCTTGCTGGGGCCGGCTCTGGTGCGCAAACTGCGCTCTTATAAAATACAACAGATAGAACGCGAATACGGCCCCGCTTCCCACCTGTCCAAAAACGGTACGCCCACCATGGGCGGCCTGCTGATTTTGGTGACCCTGCTGGTCAGCGTATTGTGCTGGGCGCGGCTGGACAGCCCCTATATCGGGCTGATGCTTTTTACGACGATCAGCCTGGCCTTTGCCGGCATTTTGGACGATTACACCAAACTGGTTAAGAAAAACCCCGAAGGAATGTCTTCTTCACTCAAACTGACCATACAGCTTTTTACCGCCGTGGTGGTGGTGGGCTATTTGGCCCTAAACCCGCCCAACGGGCAGTATGCCACTTCGCTGATTATTCCGTATGTCAGCAAAGCGTTTGTGGATTTGTCGGTGTTTTATTTTGCCTTTTCCATGTTAGTCATTGTGGGCTCCTCCAACGCCACCAATTTAACCGACGGCCTGGACGGCCTGGCCAGCGGGTGCATGGTGTTTGCCGCGGCCACGTACGGCGTGTTTGCCTATGTGGCGGGCAATATCAATTTTGCCGAATATTTAAAAATTATTTATGTGCCCGGGGCGGGGGAAATCACCGTGTTTATGGGCGCGCTGATTGGCGCCTGCCTGGGTTTTCTGTGGTTTAACGCTTATCCGGCCAGCGTATTTATGGGCGATACCAGCTCGCTGTTTTTAGGCGGCGTGCTGGGCACGGCGGCGCTGATTGTCAAACAGGAGCTTTTGCTTCCTATTGCGGGCGGCATTTTTGTGTTGGAAACGGTGTCCGTCATGCTGCAAATGGGATATTTTAAACTGACCCACGGCAAAAGATTG
>DWVB01000080.1 GCA_019120455.1 Candidatus Avelusimicrobium excrementipullorum | reverse complement strand
CGCGCTTTTATCACGTGCGCCGCGAAACAAATTTATTTCATATTTTTCCACTCATCGGCCAGCCCGCAAAGGGCCGTCAGAAGAAGAAGCGTCAGAACAACGCGCAGGGCAGTATCCATAGGCTAACTAACAGAGCTAGCAAAGCGCACGGCATAAAAAATAAAGTTTTTCGCCGACAGAGGCGCTCTCATCTTTCTTTCTGCCGCGGCGCTTTACTAACTCAAGTTACTCTTTATTTGCTAGAATAAGACCGCATAGATCAGGCAAGAAATATGCGGCCGGGACGGCGGAAAACAGCGTATCACGGGGCTGTGATACCGGGCCGGAGGACGGCCCTTCTCCGTCAAACGCCTCGCCGGCGTTTTTCCGTCCGAAGCAAAACCGTTTGTTTACTTTGGATATTGTTAGCATAGTAAGTTTTGTTAGTGTTTGTCAAGTGTTTTTTCCTGCGACATAAAATCGGCACTTGTACATGGAGAAAATTATGAACAAATTTGAAAAACAACTGGAAAAATGGAACCGGGGGGTTTTGCGCGGAGCACAGGCCCGGTTAGCAAAGGCCCTGGGGGTTTCCACGGCCACCACCGCCCTGTGGGCCACCGGCAAGCGCCGCCCTTCCAAAGGATATGCCGAACAAATGGCGCGGCTCTTTGGTATGGACGCTTTTGACGTATATAAACTTTTTGACGGCCGCTCCATAGTTTACCCCGACGTACCGACTCTATCCGCACGCAGCCTGCGCGAACGCCGGACGGAAGACTGCTCCTATATTACCCAAAACAAAAATACGGACGCGGACGGAGCCGCCGAGCAAAGCAACAGCGTGCAACTGCCATTTTTAAATACCGTACCGGACGAGTCCGGCCGTTACGAGGAAAGCGACGTGCTGGAATGGTGGACCCTTCCCAGACGCTTTGCCCGGGGAGCCAAATATATTTTACGCGCGGCCGATGCCGGCCTGAAAAATACGACTCCTGAAGACGTTTGTTTTGCAAAGCCCTCCGCGGATATGCCGCAGGGCAAACTGGTGCTGTTCCGCACGCCGGAAGGAACCCATGTCTGCCGCCGTATTGTACGCCGCGGCCAAAAAACCGTCTACGCGCTGCCCGACGGTCAAACCGCCGTCCTGCGCCGGCCGGGACGGGCCGTCGGAATCTTGCTGAAATTAGTAAGCCAACTGTAAGCCCTTGTTTTTTAAGCAAAAACCGTTATACTTATAGTATCCCCGGAGAAGGGTCTGGGATATGCGGGACAGAAAATGTGCGTGCGGCGTCAGTTTTGCCCGGTGATGCAAGGCGGCGCAGAGCGTATAAACTGGTCGGGTCGCGCCGGCAAGATACCGTGAAGAGCGGTGAAGCGTAAGTACGCGGCTTTGAAGCAGAAAATAAGTGTTCCTTGACTGTTGCAGGTTTGTCGGCGGTGTTCCGAATGCGGTGCGCACGCTTTGGCCGCGCCCTCTGAAGGAGGGCGCATGCAGGGCCGGAGAACGGACCGCGAACCCGCGAAACCTTGCCGGAACATGTCACTGCTCCGTGATCATGCGGACCAACTCCCCGGGAAAAGGAAAACAAATGAACGAGTGCACCTAGAGTCCTCCGTATTTATGGAATACGGGGGGCTCTTTTTTGGCCGTCATTTTTCCTCCGCCGCCAACTCCTATCCTTTTTCTCTCCGCAGCAAATTGAGGATTTAAGTAAATTTTGATATAATATGTCAAGGACTTTATGAACGCGGCAGACAGAATAGAGCAAAATTTGCACAGCGTGGAAACCGCTCTTTGTGCGGCTTGCCGCCGAGCCGGACGCAATGCAAACGAAGTAACGCTCATGGCGGTTACCAAATACGCCGCCGATACGGATGTGCTGGCCCTGCTGGATACGGGCCGCGTGCGACACATTGGCGAAAGCCGCGTGCAGCAAGCCGTTGCCCGTTGGACATCTCCCCGCTTTGCAGCTTATGACACCGTCAAACACTTTATCGGGCATTTGCAAAGAAACAAAGCGGCCCAGGCCGCCAAACTGTTTGATTTTATTGATTCCATAGACGATATCCGCACCGCGCAGGCATTAAACGAACAGGCCCTGGCTTTGAACAAGGTCCTGCATGTCATGGTGCAGATAAAACTGACGGACAAAGACACCCAGTCCGGCGTAAAGCTGGCAGAGGCGCCGCAGTTGGTGCGGCAGCTGCAGGAGTTTAAACAGCTGCGTCCCTGCGGATACATGGCCATTGCCCCGCAGACGGACGACCCGCAGACGCTGCGTCCGTTGTTTAAAGAAGTAAAAACCGCTTTTGAGAGGGATTTTCCCCCTGCTCTGCCTCAAAGATATTTGTCTTTGGGCATGAGCGCAGATTTTGAAACGGCCGTGGAAGAAGGCTCCACGTTGCCGAGGGTTGGAAGTAAATTGTTTTCCTGATATTCGGAGGAATTATGATTATAAAGGTCCGCGTTATTCCCACTTCGGGGCGCAATGAAATCATCAGCCGCATAGGCAGCGTGTTGCGCATGAAAATTAAAAACAAAAAAGTGGATGATGACGCCGCAAATGCCATGATGAAAACTTTCCTGGCCGACTTTTTTGCCGTGCGGGAAGACCAAATCATCATCGTCAAGGGGGCAAAAGGAAAGGAAAAAACCGTGGAAGTGCGCGACAAGAGCGAAGAAGAGCTGCGCAAAATCATGGATTCCATTCCGTAAGTCTGCTTTAAACTATAGAAACCGGGTTAACAGCCCGGTTTTATTTGTTATTACATCCACAACACATAAAAAACCCCGCCTTAAGTTAGGCAGGGTTTTTATTTAAGAAATTGACTATATTTTTTTTAATTTAGAGCAACTTTGCCCTAAGAGCTGGGCAATTTTCTCATTGCCGTTTCTGCAGGCCAATTTCCAGGCTCTTTCTTTCACTTTTCTCTCTTCACTTAAGCCGCTATCCAAAAGCAAATCCACCACGGCTTCATTTCCGCCGGACACAGCCAAAAAAAGCACACTTTCAGCACCGGACATCAGGAAAGGGTCTGCCCCTGCGCCAAGCAGCAACTGAACGCTTTCATAGCATCCGGCCGCAGCTGCAAAGCCCAACGGCGTATAATTTTTAATCAAAGGCACATTAGGATATGCCCCCGCCTGCAACAAGAGCTTCAACACCATCGTGTTTTCTTTGCTGCATTTCATAGAAAACAAACCCACCACCGGCATTCCTTTAACCCGAACATTGGGGTTGGCCCCTTGTTTCAAAAGGTCTTGGATTTGCAAAATCTGCGTATTGGGGGATTTTTGCTCTTCAAATAAAGCTTGTTCCAATTTTTTATTTAGTTCAAGCTGTTTTTTGCCGCCCTGCAATATAACGGCCGAGTCTAACTCCGACATCTGAGAAAAATCAATACTCTGCCCAAAGACAGGAAAAGCAATCAACGTTAATATGGCAGGAAAAATAATTTTTTTCATTTTATTGCTCCTTGTTTATTAAACATCTTTTTTGCTGCTTTACAAAATACAACACAGCTTTCTATTTATTCTAACTGTTTTATTTGTGTTTTTCAATAAAAACCCCGCCTAACTTAAGGCGGGGTTTTGTTTACTATTTAAACAAGTTTGTTAAACTGCGGCTTTCCACTTCTTCTTTCATTTTGGCTATTACGTCCGCCACGGGTAAGCCGTTTAAGTTCTTGCCGTCGCGCAAGCGAACCGTAAGCGCTTTATCCTGCGCTTCTTTGGCGCCGATCACCAACGTATAAGGCACGCGCTGCATATGCGCTTCGCGGATTTTCAGGCCCAGTTTTTCGGGGCGGATATCCAGCTGCGGGCGCAGGCCGGCGGCGCGCATTTGGGCGGCCACTTCTTTGGCGTAGGGAATCTGGTCGTCGGTCAGCGTCAGGATTTTGGCCTGCACCGGCGCCAGCCACAGCGGGAACCAGCCCGCATAATGCTCAATAATCACGCCGATAAAACGCTCTATGCTGCCAAACATGGCTCGGTGCACCATAATGGGGCGTTTGCGTCCGTCAGAAGCGACAAATTCCAAATCAAAGCGCTCGGGCAGATTGAAATCAAACTGAATGGTGGACAGCTGCCACAGGCGGCCGATGGCGTCCATGACTTTGATGTCAATCTTCGGCCCGTAGAAAGCTGCTTCGCCCGCGTGCGTGG
>DWVB01000079.1 GCA_019120455.1 Candidatus Avelusimicrobium excrementipullorum | reverse complement strand
ATTTGAGAACAAGAGCGGGAGTGCGGAGTCCAAGATAAGTACGTTAAATACGAGTACGGCGGATGTGCGGGCGAACATATTGGAGCTGACGGGAGTAAGCATACCGGAAGGAGGGAGTTTTGTATTGGGGGAGAACGCGATACCGTCTCCCACGCAGGAGTGCAATAATTTGAGGTGGGTGGAACGCACGGCGGACAACAATTACAAGTATAAAGTATTGGCGTTTGGAAGCTGTGCGGGCGGAGAAGGAGGGGAAGACTGCACTGTAAATCCAAACCAGGCAAAATGTTGTACGGATAACCAAACCTGGAATGGTACTAAATGCGTGGCAAAGGAGTGTCCGACTCCCACACACTATCCGCCCGCTTGCGGAAGCTGCTATTTTTATTATAACAATATCAAAATTAACGGTTATTATTGTCAGGGCTGGAATACGAAAACCTGCGAATGGGATGATGCCTTGGCTACATGTACACCCAATAAAAATGTATGGCTGAAGAGTTATAGTCTGGTCAATTCCTCAGGATGTAAAACCTCTAGCAGCGGCAGTGGCGATAAATTATATTCCCGTCCTACAATAGGAGCAGAATGTGATTCTTATGGTGCCAACTTTGTCAAATCTTATGTATATTTTCCTGATAATAGTTGCAATGTGAATAATTTTGCGTGTAATTGTGAAGGATATATTTGTACAAATATATCTCCGTCTGCTACATTTGAGAAGCCGTAAAGGCAAAACTTCATAGAAAGCCCCTGTCCGGCACCCCGCCGGACGGGTGTTTATACAACCCCGCACCGGTTATCCGGCGCGGGGCTTTTGCCGGTATGTCGGGTTTTTTGTTTCTCCCCTGTGTCAATATTGCTACAATAAACATATGAAAAAAACGGTTTTTATGCTGGTCCTGTTTGTACTGGCCGCGCCGCAGGCGCGGGCGTTTTTCCCGTTTTCCTGGGGCCGGCAGGAACTGAAAACCGATTATTCCCAGACGGTGTGGGACCGCATTATGCTGGACCAGTCCGTCTCCGACATGCGCCGCGGCATGGGGGAAATGTCCCTGGCGCGCTACCGCGACGCTTCCAATTCTTTTGCCAAAGCCATTATTAAAAACCCGTCCGACCCGCTGCCGCACCTGCTTTACGGCGCTTCTTTATACTGGAGCGGCAAAGTGGACGACGCCATGACCGAATACCGCGAGGCTTTGCGTTTGGACCCGGGCAATGCCATGGGCTACCAGCTTTTGGGTATTGCCTGGGGCTGGAAAGGCGATATTGGCCAGGCGCAGGAAAATTTTCTCAAAGCCGAAAAGCTAAACCCCTATAAAGCCGATACGCACATGAACCTGGGCTCCACGTATGCCGCGCAGAAGAAATTTGACCGCGCGCTGGATCATTACCGCCGCGCGGTGGAGCTGGCCCCGCGGGAGGCCCTGTATCACTATCAGCTGGGCACGCTGTATGATTTTATGGGGCGCGACGCCCAGGCGGAAGCCTCCTATAAAAAAGCGTTAAAACTGTTTTTCCGTTATGAAGACGCCCAGCTGGCGCTGGCGGCTTTATATGAAAAGCGGGAAAACTACGACGACGCGCTGAAATATTATAAAAAAGCCGTCAAAACCAAACCCGGGGATTTCGTGGCGCGCCTGCGTTATGCGTATTTGCTGATGCGCCTGGGGGAAGTAAAAGACGCGCGTGAAGTGCTGGAGGGGGCTTTTTCCATCGTGCAGTTTGACGCGGACGGTCTGGCCCTAAACGCCGTTTACCGCGCCAGCGGCCGCAACGGGGAAACATTCCGTCAACAAATTGAAAAGTTCAAGGACAATTTGCTGAAAGTGCCCGCGGCCAAAGACGTGAGCGTGGAAGTGTCTTTGGACTACAATCCCGTAGCCCCGCCTTCGGCGCCCGAAACGGGCGGCAGCCGCTTTGCCGAGGCCTACCAGTCTTTGCGCAGCAGCCAAAACCCGTCCGCAGGGGCGGACGGCACCTCGCCGATGTCCTTTAAACGCGCTTTTGTATTAAATGCCGGTTCCGACGCCGAACGTGAAGCGCAGGTGGAGGAGCTGGTGTCCGAGCTGGAGCGCGCCGTCAGCGCCGCGGCCGATAAATATGACGTCAACATGACCCTGCAGGGCCGCACGATGGATTATGCTTCCCCTTCCGCGCTGACGCAGGACCGCACCTCCGCGCCCAAAGCCGTATATGACCCGCGTATTGTGGGCAATGACATGGGGCTTTGGGTCATGGGTAAAACCTGGGTTAAATATGTAGACGACATAGAGTCGGACTTAAATGAACAGGTGTTGCAAAGCCCGACGGCGGAATATTTTATTTTGCAGGGGCTGGCCGCGCTGCTGGCCGGCAATGCCGGCGCGGCGGGAGAGGCTTTTGAGGCGGCGCAAAAACAAAACGCTGCCGACCCGCTGCCCCTGCTGGGGTTGGGCACGGCGGCCGTTATCGCCGCGCAGGACGAAGCCGCCGCTTCCTATTACAGGCAGGCTTTGGAAAAAGACCCGGGCAATAAAACCGCCAAACGCAATTTAAACGTGCTGGAGGGGGAGTGAGGAAATACGGCCAGCATTTTTTAATCAGCCCGCAGGTTATTGAGGCTATCGTGTCGGCAGTGCCGCAAAGCACGGCGGACCTGGTGGAAATCGGGCCCGGGCGCGGCGCGCTGACGGAAAAACTGCTTCAAAAAAAATTCCCTTCTTTTACGCTGGTTGAAATTGACCCCGCCATGCGCGATGTTCTGCTGCAAAAATTCCCGCAGCTGCAAGGTCATATCGTTCTGGCTGATTTTTTGACATTTGATTTGGATACCCTGCCGCCGCGGCCGACTTTTTTTGTCAGCAATCTGCCGTATATTGACGCGGCGGATATTTTGGATAAAGTATTGTCCTGGCCGCATTTTGCGGGGGCGGTGTTTATGTTTCAAAAGGAACAGGCCCAGCGCATTTTGGCCTCCGCCGGGCAGGAAGGATACGGCCCCATCAGTATTTTGACGCAGCTACGCGCGCGGCCCCGCCGCTTGCTGCGCGTGGGCAGGGCGTGTTTTAACCCGCCGCCGAAGGTGGAAAGCATGGTGCTGACTTTTGAGCCGCTGCCCGCTGTTCTGACTCCTGCGGAATATGCGCGTTTTGCGCGCCTGGTCCGCGCGTCCTTTGCGCATAAGCGCAAGACATTGTTTAATTCGCTGGTGCTGTCCGGTTGGGATAAAGAACGCGTAACGGACGCGCTGGCCCGCGCGGGCGTTGCGCCTGCGGCGCGGGCACAGGAAATTTCGCTGGAAAAGTTTTTGGAAATACACCGCCTGCTTTCTTAAAAAACGCTTTTCCGAAAACCCGCTTTGTATTCCAAAATTTGCTCCCGCGGGTCAAACGGTTTTACTTCCGTTAAATGCAGGCCGCGTACGGCGGCAGAAATCAAGGCGTCCTCCCGCGTTTCCCGCGGCGCATAATGCCGTCCCGCCGCCAGCAAGGCTTCCAGCGGCGCCAAGCCGACCAGCTCGCACCCCGTGGCCTTCAGGCCCAGTGCGGCGGCTTCTTGTTGGCAGGCTTCATACACGGCGTGCAGCGGCGCGGCGCGGAAATCGGTAATATTGCAGGACACCTGCGCACGGGCAAAATTTTCCATATACCAGCCGATGGCCTTAACGCCTTTTAATCCGCCGGAGCTTTCGCGTATTTTGGCGGCGATGATTTTGGCCGGCGCGGGGTCTTGGGTGTTTAAATTGATATTAAACGCAATTAAAATATTCCGCGCCCCGATGACGCAGGCGCCGCTTTTGGCCGCCGTTTCCGTCCATTGTGCGGGGCCGAAATCCGGCGGCAGGGTGCGCAGTTTTTCGCGCAGGCCTTCGTATTCCCCTTTACGGATAAAGGCCAGGTTTTTGCGCTGCGGCGTTTTGGCCGCCGCTTCGTACAAGTATACGGGTACGCCCAATTCCGTGCCGACACGCCGGCCCAGCCTGCGCGCCAGGCGGGCGCATTCTGCCAGAGAAATGCTTTCCAGCGGTACCAGCGGGCATACGTCCGCTGCGCCCAAACGCGGGTGCGTGCCGTGCTGGGTGCGCATGTCAATGAGGCGGCAGGAAAGCGCAATAAAATCAAACAAACTATCGGCAACGGCGCCGGGCTCTCCGGCCAGCGTAAAAACCGTGCGGTTGGCCGCGGCGTTGGCGTCCGCGCCCAAAAAACGCACGCGCGGCGCGGCGCGCAGCAGGTCTTCCAGCGCGCGCAGTACGGCGGGGTTTTTCCCTTCGGATACATTGGGCACGGCTTCCAGAAAAGGCATACCTACATTATAGCCCAAAAAAATATCCGGCGAAAAATTCTTCGTAAAATATTTTGATTTTTCAAAACTTTTGCTATAATACATATAGATAGCTATTAAGTTTAGCTATCCGAAATAATTAAAACAAGGAAGTAAAAAGTAAAATGGCAAACGGAAAAGTGAAGTGGTTTAACGACCAGAAAGGTTATGGTTTCATTACGCCCGAAGACGGTTCTAAAGATCTCTTTGTGCACTATCAGGAAATTCAGGGCGATGGTTTCAAAACCTTAGCCGAGGGCCAGGAAGTGGAATTCGAAATCGTAGAATCCGAAAAAGGCCCGAAAGCCGTGAAAGTCGTTAAAAAATAAATTTTTATTTTTTAGACTTTTCAACCCCGTGCCTTCGGGCACGGGTTTTTTTAGGTATTCAAAGCTTCATTTCGGGGTTTAACCCCAGAGGGGGTTTTGAAAAAATATACACCGCCGCAGGCCCGTGCCGCGGCGGAATTTAGAAGGTAAATTACCGGAGGTGGTACACTATGGGTGTGAAAAAAGCAACCGTGAAAGAGGCATCTCTTTCCGAGTTGTGGCTGTTGTCTTATCCGCTGATTGTTACGATGGCGGCTCAGGTGGTCATGCAGTTTGCAGACCGTATGTTTCTGGCGTGGTACAGCCATGATGCGCTGGCGGCGTGTGTGCCGGCGGGCGTGCTGGCCACGACATTTGCGGCCCTGTTTATGGGGTTGGCCAGCTATACCAGCGTGTTTATTTCCCAGTTTTACGCACAGAAAAAATATGCGTCCGTAACCATATCTTTGTGGCAGGGGATTTTTCTGGCGGTATTGTCGGCCTGTTTGTTAGCCTCGCTTACGCCGCTGGGCGGTGCGCTGATACGCTGGTTTGACCATGGTCCGGCCGTTACGCCGCTGGAACTGAAATACTTCGGCATTTTAAATTTATTCGGCGGTTTTGCCGTTATCAATAATGCCCTGGCCAGTTTTTTCAGCGGACGGGGCAAAACCAAAATACCCATGTATGTGGCGGTATGCGGAAATATCGTCAATATCGTTTTGGATTATGTCATGATTTTCGGAAAGCTCGGTTTCCCCGAAATGGGTATAGCCGGTGCGGCCTGGGCCACGGTAATGGGATCGGTATCTATGACGCTGGTGTTTGCGGGGCTGATTTTCGGCGGCCGCGTGCGCAAACGCTTTAAAGTGGCGCGCCTGGCCGGATTTTACAAGCCCGTATTTTCGCGCATGCTGCGTTTCGGCGTGCCGAACGGATTTGGGTTTTTGATGGATACGGTATCCTTTACGCTTTTTACGTTTATGGTGGGGAATATTGACGTAATTTCCTTGCAGGCCAGCAATGTGGTTATGTCCATGCAGCCGGTAGTGTTTATGGTATTGCTGGGGCTGGGCGTGGGCATACAAATCCTGGTCAGCAAGTACCAGGGGCTCAACCGGCCCGATTTAAGCGTGCGCGTACTTAAAAACGCCTGCGTCATCGGTTACACTTATGCCGGGGCGGTGGCGCTGGCTTTCTTTTTTGCCGCGCCGTTGTTTGTGGGGCTGTTTATTCCGGCCTCTTCTGCCGATGCGGCGGCCATTACGGCCAAAACCTATCCGCTGATGAAACTGGTCAGTATTTTTGTGCTGTTTGACGCGACGTATTTAATTTTCGGCGAAACCATACGCGGCGCGGGAGACACCAAATACTATATGTTGGTCATGCTGGGCTGTGCGTGGCTGCTGCTGATACCGGGCACGTGGCTGATCGTGTATAAGTTGCACGGCAGCGTGTTTGCGGTGTGGAGCTGGCTTACTTTTTATGCCGGACTGACGGCGGTGTTTATGCTGTGGCGCTTCCTGTTGGGCAAGTGGAAAGACATACGCGTTACCGCATAACGGAATATAAACGATAAAAACCCCCGCTTGCAAGCGGGGGTTTTTATATCAGATGTCCGTATAACTTTATTTTTCCGGAGACTGCACGGTCAGCCGGTCCGCACCCGTATGCGCCGAGAATTCCGGCGCGTACATGGACTGCACCTGCGCGGGCAGGGCGTGATAGTCGCCGCCCAGCGTGGGGCGCAGAGTGTAGCGCAGCGTATAAGTGCCGGCGGGCACGCGGTCAAAGAAGAAGTTAGTGGCCGCGTCGCGGTTTTCGCGGTAGAAGCTGAGCACGTCGCTGCTCCAGCCGCTTAACAGTTCCGTGCTTTCAAAGCCGGCGGGTTTGGGGTCGGTCAGCACCACGAAATCAAAGGCGGACGAAGCCGTCAGCGTCAGGCGCACTTCCACCTCGCTGCCCACGGGCAGGGCTTCCCCTTCCATCAGAGGGCGTACTTTTTCCGTGCCGTTTTCCGTATATTTGAGCAAATACTGGCGCGTTACGTTGAGCACCCCTTCGGGGGAAGGCAGGGCGTTGGCCGTGGTATACACCGCGTCCAGCGTGACAAAGCCCGTCAGGCCGCCGCGTTTGGTCACGGAAGCCGTATAATATTTGTCCTCCACGTTTTGCCCCTGCTGCGTCCAAGCCAGCTGCTGACTCCAGTCCAGTGGTTCAAAGTGCAGGGTTTTCTTTTTCTCACCCCATTGCAGGGTATATTCGGCGGGGTCGTCCAGCAGGCCGTTGCGTTTCATATAATCCAACAGGGCGTACACCGCGTCTGCCGTGGCGGCGGAAGAATCCCACGCCTGGGCTTTGCGGTTGAACAACAGCCATTTGACAAGTCCCTGCGCTTTGTCCGATTCGGGGCGTACCTCCAGCAGCGTGCGCAGCGTAGCCGTTTGCGTGGCCAGGGTGTCGTTGTACCACAGCCAGCTTTGCGCTTCGGGCGCGAAATAAGAGCCGGTCACGGGGTCCGTGCGCATTTGCGAAAGCACCACGTCCAGATAATTCTGCGCTTTGGTATTTTTGCCCAGGCGGTAATAGGCCGCGGCGGCGTACGTCTGCCCCAGCGGCGTCATGTACCGGGCGTGTTGGTCGGCGTAATCCAGCCAGTTCTGTACGGGGGCTTCTTTAATTTCTTTCCAATCCTGCGGGAAAGCCGTAAACACATACGCGGCGTACAGCGCCTGCGCCACGGTGGAAGCGGAACCGGCGGATTCTTTCAGGCTTTTTTCAATGCGCGGGGCCAGCCAGGCCAAGGCTTTTTTGGCCGCGGCCTGCGGGATTTGACCTCCGTAGCGCAGCGCCTCCGCATATGCGGAAAGCAGGCGCAGGGTGATAAATTCGCTGGGCGCGCCGCCGGGCATCCAGCTGTATCCGCCGCAAGCCGTCTGGTATTTGGCCAGGTCTTTTTCGGCTTTGGCGCGGGCTTTTTCCACGGCGGAAGGATTAAACAAATCCGTCAGGAACTCTTCGCGGGTTGCTCCGCCCAGGGAGTCCTGCAGCCACGGCGTTTGCGACAGCAGCATCAGCCGCGCCGGATCCTGTTCATTCCACGAAGGGGTTTGGCTGTCGCGTTTGGGCAGGTCCGCCACCGCGTTTTGCAACAGCGGATAGGTTTTATAAAAACCGTTGACCACCGACAGCGGCACATAGCGGTCGGCCACGCTCAACGCGTCTTCATGGCGCGGCTTTAACAGCTGCGGCATGGCGTTAAACACCGACAGCAACAGTCCCGGGTCCACCCGCAGGGTAACGGAAGAAACCTCGCGCGTGGCGTCAGGCACCAGCAAATTATCCAGCTTCAGGGTTTGTGTGCCGATATCCAATGCCGCCGTAACGCTTTCTGCCAGGCGTTCTTTGGCGGGCAGCAGGGGCAGCTGGCGGCTTTCGGCGTCGCTGTCCTGCGCGGCGCGCACCGTGGCGGTAACATTCAAAATCCCCACGCCCTGCGGTACGGTAACGGCCCAGGTGACTTCCGCCGTGCCGCCCGCGGGGACGGACACGCTTTGCGCCGTTTTTTCTACGCCGAATTTTGCCGCGGCGTTTTGACCGTCCTGCATCAGGTCAAGGGTTACTTCGGCGGAGCGTTTTTTATCCGTTAAGTTGGTGACCTGCGCCACAATCGTGCTGACGTCGCCCTCGCGCCAGAAGCGCGGCAGGGACAGGCGCACCATGATGTCTTTCTGTGTGACGGTCTGCGCCGTATAAGCGCCGAAATTTGCGTCACGCGTCAGCGCAAACGCCACCAGGTTCCATGCGGTCAGGCTTTCGGGCATGGTAAAGGTAAGGCTCCCTGTGCCGTTTTGCAGCGGTACCATGGGGTTGAAATACGCCGTTTCCGAAAAGTCCGTTCGCGGCGCAGTTTGCGCCGTTTCGTTTTCCGCATTGCCTTCGGCCACGCCGGCGTCTGCCGTGACGGCGGCTTCTTCCATTGACCATACTACGGCGTCGCGCGCATCCATGTCAAATACGGCGGAATTTTGCACGGCCACCGTGGCCGGTGCGGCGGCTTTGAGCATGGCGCCGCCTGCCAGGGAGCGCGTCATGGCTCCGTACGCGCGGAAGTACGGCTGCAAATTCAGCCGCGGCATTATAGGCGCGTTTAAGATTTCCGTTTCTTTTTCCTGCGTGAACAGGGACGTGGCGTATACGTTAAAACCGCTGTCGTCCAGCCCCGCACCGAAACCGTAAGAAGGATACAAGCCGTTTAAGGACAAAACGCTTTGGGCAGAAGAGGCGTAATAGTCCAGCGATTTGTCATATACGCGTGCGGACAGCTGGCCCTGTACGGGTGCTCCGGCGGCGTTTTTGGCCGTTACGCTCCAGGATACTTTTTCCGCGGGTTTGACCGCGGCAGGCACGTCAATGTGCAAAGACAATTCCTTATTGTCAAAAGGCACATTGATAAACGTCTGCGCCGTGTAGAATTTATAATCGCTCGCGCCGAACCAGCGCAGGTACACGCCGCCGCGCCAGCCTTCCTGTATGGGCAGGCTGTACACGCCGGCTCCCGCGCCCGTCAGCTCGCGTGCGGCCAAAAATTCGCCGCTTTCGTACACTTCCACGCGTTTGGCGCCGTTTAAGCCTTGAGCGCCGATAAGCACTTTGGCCTGGGAACCCGGATAATATTTTTCCTGTTGGGCAATGGCCACGGCGGGCAGCGCCAGGCGGGAGGTTTTTTCCGCCACCAGGAAGACCAGTTCCGCGTCGTCGGCGTTTTTGCTTTGCAGTTTGAGTTTATAAATGCCTTCGGGCAGGGCTTCTAGGTGCAGCTGGGCTTCTTCGCCGTTTTTAAGGCTGAAGGATTTTTTGGATATGCGGCGCAGCTCTTTGTTCTTTCCATAGAGCTGTTCCAGACTGCCCTGTTCGGAATACGGCAGGATATCCTGACTGTTTTCCGGCTCGGAAAGTACATTTTCCAGCTCGTAAATTTCAGCGGTGAATTTTCCTTCCGCACCCTGGCCGTTAACGTCGGTCAGTTTAATGCGGGCCAGCGGGCTTTCGGTATTGGCGTCATAGAAGCCTTTGTCAAATGACGCCTGGAAGAAAAGCGGCTGACGGCTGGCTTTGTAAGTATGCTGTGTTTCAATGACGCGGCCGGAAGCGTCCATCACTTCGGCATGCACCGTAAATACGGAAGGAAACCCTTCGTCCTGTCCCGCTTCGGGGGTAAACTGAATGGTAAAATTTCCTTCTTTATCCGTTTGGGTGGTCCCTTCGGCGATAAACTCGCGCGCGGCGGTCAGATTAAACGGCCGCCACCACCAAAACGGCGGGCGGAAATAGGTGCGGTGCACGGTGTACTTGACGGAGGCCTTCTCCAGCGGTGCACCGAAATAATATTTGGCGCTGCCGGTAATGGAGGCTTCTTTGCCGTATTGCAGTTTGGCCGCGTCGGCCAAGGTGATTTCATATTCGGGGCGTTTGTATTCGTCCACGCGGAAACTGGCGTGCCCGTATACGTTGCGTTTATTCCATTTATAAGCGGTTTCCACGGTGTAATAACCCAGCAGGCCGTCTTCGGGCAGGGTGATTTCGTCGCGTGCCGTGCCGTAGGCGTTAAGCGTTAAGGTTTTTTCGTGGATTTTTTGGTAATTGGCGTCGCGCACCGTCAGCGTCACACGGGAGTTTTCTTCCATGGTTTTCAGGCCGCGTCCGGCTTTTTCAAATCCGTATACCGCCAGCTGCACTTTTTGCCCGGGGCGGTAAATGGCGCGGTCCGTTTCGGCGTAGAGGCTGAACGGGGAGGAACTGTAATAATTGAAATACAGCGCATTGGTCATAAAAGCGGTGCTGGCGCCTTTGACCGCTTTGGGCAGTACGGAGTAATTGTTGTTGCTGTCGCTGTTTGTTTTGATTTTGCGCGCCAGCGTCAGCAGGCCGTTTTCATTGGTTTTGCCCGTTTCGGTGTTGCCTTTCCAGTCCGTATAATACACCACGTCCGCATCTGCCACCGGTTCGCCGGTTTTTAAATCCAGCGCGTAAATGCGGAAAATGTTGGGGGTAAACGTTTGGCTCTCTTTGGTGCGGTAATCGGCGGGGTCGCCTTCAATGGCCGCGGAAGCAAACAGCGCCAGGTCCGTGCTGTTAAGCACCAGCGCCTGCACGGGGGCGGTGTCGGGGTTAAAGTCTTTGTCATAGGAAAACAGCACCGCATAAAACCCGCGTTTGTCCGGCAGGGGCAGGCGTATATCGGTTTGTTTAAAGTCATGCGGCTTGTCATAGGTCAGGGCCGCGTCCGTTTCCGCCACGGGCGTGCGCGCAAGCAGCTGCGGGATTTGCTGGGCGGGCACGGTGGTCAGATAACGCCAGGAATTAACGGTGCCGGGATATTGTTGTTTATACCATTTTTTCAGGTCGGCCTCGCTGGCGGAATAAATGCGTACATATACCTGGTTAATATTGCGCGCGGTAAACGAAACTTTCGTTTGGGCGGGGTCCTGGCTGAAGGCCGGCGCGTCCAGGTTCAGCACCGGCGCGCGGATACCTTCGGCAAACTGGGCGCAGGATTTAGCGTAATATCCGCCGTCCAGCTCGGCCGCGGCCCAGTCGCACACGGCGGCGGCTTGCTCATATTCTTTGGCGTCGTTTAACAGGTAGGCCGCCTGTTGGGCGGCGTAGGCTTTGCCGTACGGCGCGCCGGAAGAGAGCAGCGCCTGGCTGATTTTGGCCAGGAACCCTTTTTTCTCTTTGGAATACCCCGACAGCGTTTGCAGCAGTTGTGCCGCTTCCAGCCGCTGTGCGTCCTGGTTTTCAAAACTGAACAAATTGGAGTATTCAAAAGGAAGCGTCAGCCGCTGGGCCTGCCAGATAATACGCGCATCGGCGCGGCCTTTGCCGCCCAGTTCGGCCGCTTCGGCCAGCAGGGAAACGGCTTTTTGCGCGTCGTCTTTGGCCTTGGACGGGATTTTATAATCCAGCGTCAGCACCGAGGCCGCGCGCAGGGGAACCGGCACTGCCGGGGAGGACAGCAGGCGGTTTTTCCATTGCAGCACCACAAAATCAAACAGGGTGGGGACGGCTTTTTGGTCGGTGTCTTTTACTTCCAATACCAGGGTTTCCTGGTCAATGGGGGCATTGATTAAAAAGGTGCGCAGGTCCCACAGCTGCTCATAACATTCATCTATTTTTGCGTCCCATTGCTCTTTGCTCAGCTGCGGCAGGGAGGCGCCGTCTTCGGAAGCGTCGGGCAAAATGGGGCTGTAAAGGGTACTGACGCGCTGTGCCGTCTGCGTGCGGTAAAGCAGGAAGCGGGCTTTCCACAGCGGGTTTTGAGGCAGTTCAAAAGTAAACGCGCTTTCCGCCGCCGCCTGATAACGCCCCAGCATATACTGGCTGGCGATGACGCGCAGCTGCGCCTCATATAAAGAGTTGCCTTTGGCCGTTTTTAACTCTTCCTGGTAAAAAGACAGCGCCTCGGCAAAGCGGCCGTTTTCAAAGGCCGCGTCGGCCGCCTGCCGGT
>DWVB01000078.1 GCA_019120455.1 Candidatus Avelusimicrobium excrementipullorum | reverse complement strand
GTTTTGGGCGCACAGTCCCATGGGCAGCAGGCACGCCGCCAACAAAATAATTTTTTTCATGCTTCCTCCCTGTGTTTGCATAAGACGGAAAAATCCCTTTGCGTTAAACGCCGAAGAGATTTTCCGTATTCTTTTAAACTGCGTAAAAGCGTGCGCGCGCTTACATCTTTTCCGGCGCGCTCACGCCCAAAAATTCCAGTCCTTTTTTAATGCGTTCCGCCACGCGCTGGCAGATAAGCAGGCGCGAGCGGGTAAGCGGCAGGCTGTTTTCGTCAATGACGCGGCAGGTGTCATAGAACGAGTGGAACAGCCCCGCCAGTTCCATTAAATATGTGGTCAAATGGTGGGGGCTCATATCCCGCAGGCAGTTTTGCAGCACGGGTTTAAACCACACCAGTTTGAGCAGCAGCGCGCGTTCCTGCGGGGTCAGCGGAGTCAAAATATCCGCCGCCGGCTCCAGCCCTTTTTCGGCCGCCGCGGCAAAAATGGAATGAATGCGCGCATGCACATACTGCACATAATAGACGGGGTTTTCATTGGACTGCTTTTTGGCCAGTTCAATGTCAAAAGTCATTTGCGCGTTGGGCGTGCGGCTGGCGAAAAAGAAACGGCAGGCGTCCGCCCCCACTTCGTCCACCAGTTCGCGCAGGGTGATAAATTTGCCGGCGCGTTTGGACATTTTAACCTGTTCGCCGTTTTCCAGCAAATGCACCAGCTGGTGAATGATGGGTACGAAAGATTTTTCTTCTTTGCCCAGCGCGTGTACGGCCGCTTTCATGCGCGGCACATAGCCGTGATGGTCCGCCCCCAAAATATCCACCAGGGTGGCGTAGCCGCGGTCGTATTTGTTTTTATGGTAGGCGATGTCCGCCATAAAATAAGTCGGCCGGCCGTCGGCGCGCACAAGCACGCGGTCTTTGTCGTCTTTGGCTTCTTTGTCCTGGGTGGAGCCGAACCAGACGGCGCCTTCTTTCTCATAGGCGTAGCCGTTTTTTTCCAAATCTTTTAAAGCGGAGTCTACCGCGCCTTCCTGATGCAGCTCCGACTCGCGGAACCAGCGCGTAAACTGTACGCGAAAGGCTTCCATGTCGTCCTGCTGGGTTTTAATCAGGTATTCCATGGCCCAGCGGCCGTAATCTTCTTCTTTTAAATCTTTGGGGGCTTTTTTGGCCATTTCAATCAGGTAAGAGCCGTGATAGCCGTTTTCCGGCGGCTCTTTGCCTTCAATGCGGGCCTTTAAAGACTGCGCCAGCAGCTGGGCCTGATTGCCCGCGTCATTGACGTAATATTCGCTGTCGCACAAATATCCCAGCGCGCGGTGAATGCGCACCAGGCTGTCGCCCAGAGCCGCGCCGCGGCCCGAAGCCACATGCAGGGGGCCGGTGGGATTGGCCGACACAAATTCAATCAAAATTTTATTTTGCCCGCCGTAACCCAGGCTGTTGTCTTTAATGCGGCGGTCTTTGGCGGCGGCGGTAATAAACGCTTCTTCCAGTTTGATGTTGATAAATCCGGGCGCGGCGGCGGAAGCGTCTTCAATGCCGTTTACTTCGCGCAGCAGCACGGCGGCCTGCTTGGCGATTTCCATGGGGTTTTTGCGCAGGGTTTTGGCCGCGGCCATGGCCCAGTTCAGAGACAGATCCGCCCCCGTATGTTCCGGCGCGGGGGAAAGCTCCGCTCCGGGCAGCTGCGCTCCTTCAAAAACGGGCGCGCTGGAAAGTTTTAAATCAATTTCTTTTTTCAGTTGCTCAAACATGTTTATTTGGATACCTTCTTGGCAGATTTTTTGGCCGCCGGTTTTTTGGCGGTTTTGGTTGTTTTTTTGGCCGCGGTCTTGGCCGGTTTTTTAGCGGCGGTTTTCTTGGCGGCCGGCTTTTTGGCCGTCGCTTTTTTGGAAGCGGATTTTTTAACGGCCGTTTTTTTGGCAGATACTTTTTTGGCCGCGGTTTTTTTGGCGGCTTTGGGTTTTTTGTAATTCAGTTCCGTGGCGAAACTAAAAATTTTGTCCAGCGCGTAAAAATCCCGCGCTTCCTGCGTCATAATATGCACTAAAAAAGAACCGTAATCGGAAACGCGCCAAATCATGCTTTCTCCGCCGTCACGGTTTAATTTATAGACGCCTATTTTTTTAAGCTGGGTGCTTATTTCGTCTTCCACCGCCTCCAAATGGGGCTTGGAAGTTACGGTGGCCAGCACAATGTAGTCGCACAGCGAAGAAAGACCGTTTAAATCCAGCAGTTTTACGTTTTCGGCCTTTTTTTCGTCCGCGTAGCGGGCCGCCAGTACGGCAATATCTTTTTGTTGCATAAGCACCTCTTCTTAAAATATATATACCAGCATAGCATTTTTACGCCGTTTTTACTATACAGGCGGCCCCGGTGTGCGGCGGAATTTTATATACTACATCTATGCTGTCTATTGTACCCACCCCGCTGGGGAATTTGCAGGACATTACCCTGCGCGCGCTGGAAACGCTTAAAAGCGCGGATTTTGTGCTGTGCGAAGATACGCGCCGCACGCAGATTTTGCTGACGCATTTTGGCATATCCAAGCCTACGGTGCGTTATAATGAAAACGACCCGTCTTCCGTGCGGCGCTGTTTAGACTTGCTGCGCCAGGGCAAATACTGCGCGCTGGTGTCCGACTGCGGCACGCCGTGTATTTCCGACCCGGGGTGGAAGCTGGTCAAAGAAGCGGCCAAAGAAGGCCTGCCGCTGACCTCTCTGCCCGGGCCCAGCGCGGCCGCCTGCGCATTGGCGGGGGCCGGCTTTACGGGCGGGGCGTTTACATTTTTGGGGTTTTTGCCGCGCAAGAGCGGCAAGGCGGCCAAACTTCTTTCCGGTGCTTATGCGCAGAAGCACCCCGTTATTGTATATGAATCGCCTTTCCGCGTGGTGAAACTGCTGGAGCTTATTGCCGTAACGTTGGGGGAAAACACGCCCGTGGTGGCCGCACGCGAGATATCCAAAGTATATGAGGAGTGGCTGCGCGGCACGGCCCGTGAAGTGGCGGATAATTTGGGTAAACGCAAAAAAGTACAGGGGGAATTTGTTGTCGTTATCGGTCTGCCGGAAACGGAGGAAAAGGCCCATGAAGAGCCGGATTTACCGTATTGAACAAATGACGCCGCAGCAGCTGGAACAGGCCGCCGCGCTGATAGACGGCGGCGCCGTGGCCGTATATCCCACCGATACGGTATACGGCATCGGCGCGTGTGCGTTTGACGAGGGGGCCATACGGCGTATTTATCAAATAAAGCAAAGGCCGGCGGGCGCGGCTTTGCAAATTTTGACCGGTAGCGTAGAACAGGCGCGGCAAATTACGCAATGGAGCGACGACGCGGAAAAGCTGGCCGCGGCGTTTTGGCCCGGGGCGCTGACAATGATTCTGCGCCCGAATGAAAAAGGGGAGCCGCTTCGGCGCGGGTTTGAAGGACTGGGCCTGCGTGTGCCGGCACATCCGCCGTTGGCCCGCCTGCTGGGCGCCATGAAATGTCCGCTGGCTTCCACCAGCGCCAATTTGCACGGGCGGCCCGTATTTACGCGGGAAGACGAAGTGACCGAATTTTTTGACGGAAAAGCGGACATTATTTTTGCCGGAGGAACGTTGGGGGCCCGGGCCTCCTCCGTGCTGGATCTGACCGGCCCGCAGCCGGTGCTGCTGCGCCAGGAGGCTTTGAGCCGAAAAGCGCTGGAAAAAGTGTTGGGCAAAACCCTAAAACAGTTATAATAACATTATGGCAATAATTGAATTTTTTAAACAGATGAGTTACCCCATTTATTACACAGTGCTGACGGCCGCTCTGTTGTTGTTGACGTTTTGGATTGCGCGGCGTTTTACCCTGCGCAAAATGAAGCGCGCGGTGATGAAGGCCGAGCACAGTTACCAGCAGCAGATAGCTTCTTTGCAAATGCAGCTCTCTGGCAAAGTCAGCATGTTGGAAAATATGGTGGAAAAGCTGAAACTGTCCAACCAGGAGCTCAACCGGTTAAATGAAATCCGCTCCAAGTTTATGTCTATCGTGGCGCATGATTTGCGTCAGCCGCTGACCTCCATTCAGGGGTTTACGTCCGTACTGATGATGGACAGCCCTCAGGGCGGCGGCAACAATGACCAGATGGCCTTAAATAATATTTTAAAAGCCACCGATAACATGAACCAGCTGATGGCCGATCTGATGGACATATCCATGATAGAGTCGGGCAAGTTCAAAATGGACTTTAAAAATTTTAATTTTAACCAGCTGCTCAACGACGTGTTTACATTACAGCAGGTCAATGCGCAAAAGAAAGGTATTTTTCTGACCAAATACGAATATCCCAACGACGTAACCGTCTATGCCGACCGCTTCCGTATTTCCCAGGTGCTTAATAATCTGCTGGGCAATGCCATTAAATTTTCCCCGCAGGGCGGACGCATAGAAATACGTTACTTTCTGCAGGACGGCTGGCTGATCTGCTATGTGGGAGACGACGGCCCGGGTATCGCTTATAACGAACAAGGGAAAATTTTCCAAAAATTCCACCAGTCCGAAAATGACCGTTCCGGCCGCAAGCAGGGCTGGGGCCTGGGCCTGTCCATTGCGCAGGAAATTATCAATGCGCACAACGGCGAAATCGGCGTGGAAAGCGCGGGGCTGGGGCAGGGGTCTTTGTTCTGGTTCCGCATTCCGGTGGAGCCTTCGGCGTATAAGGCTTAACTCCGAAAAAAACGGTTTCTTCGGCTGTTTGTATTTATGCACAAAACGCAAGACGTAAAGTCTTGCGTTTTGCTGTTTATCAGGTTCCAAAATTATTTGTATCTGCCAATTTGCTTATGGCTGCGGCTGCTGCAATAACAGCTTAATCAGCGCTTCGTAAAAACGGTTGATGTCTTCGCTTTTGTCCGGCAAGTTGTTGGCCATAAAAGCAAATGTAATCAGCCGGCCGTTTTTGTCTTTTATATATCCGGCCTGGGCTTTTACGCCGTCAATCGTGCCGCCTTTGACATGCACGTCCTGCGTGCGCTTAAAAGGGCGCAAAAAGCGGCGCAGTAAAATTAAATCGCCACGGTCGTCCGGCGTAGCCAGTGAGTCGTAATAATAGGAAAAATAGGGGCTGGTGCTCATCAGGGACAGTACGTCCAGCAATGTTCGGGCGGTAATCTGATTGTCGCGCGAGAGGCCGCTGCCGTCATATATCAAAACATTGGCGGTGTCTATGCCATTTTTATTTAAAAAAGCATACAGCTGTTCAATGCCTTCTTCCACGCTGCCCGTTTTGCCCGCCTGTACGGCCAGCATGCGCAGCAGCATTTCCGCATAAAAGTTAAAACTGCGTTTGTTTACTATGTACAAAATATCTTTCAGCGGGGGGGATTGATGCGTAAACAGCAAATTCATAGCGGTGTAATCGGGGGCATGTTCCAGCAGTATGCCGCTGCCGCCGATGCGGACACCGTCTTTTTCCAGCTGTTGCTGCCATAAGTCCAGCAACAGCTGCGGCGCGTCGGGCAGGGCCGCGCGTATGGTCAGCCCGCGCAGGGAGGCCGTCGGCACCGTGCCGTATATTTCCAAATCATATTGGTTGGGGGCGGCGTAAACATAGGCGTTGTCCCGCCGGTTTTTTTCGCTGGCGGTGACAAAAGAGCGTATTTTCAATCCTTCCGTTTCCGGCGAGAAAGACGCCACGTCTACGGGAGCGCCGTCCAGCGGCTGGGGGGAAAAAGTAATGGCAAAAGAATTGTCGTTAAACGCCAGCGCCGTGGCCGGTGCGGCAAAATAATTGCCGATGTTCTGCCAGTTAAATTTACCCGGCAGGGAAGGGCCGGAAAAGAGAGAAATGTCTCCGTAAATATTGCCCGTGATTTGTTTAATGCCCGCGCGGCGTATTTTTTGGCTCCAGCTTTCCAGCAGCTGCGGCCAGGCGGGGCTGCCCGTTACGCGTGCAGAACCCAGCGTCGGGTCGCCTCCGCCGCGAATATACAGATTGCCGTGCAGGACGCCGTTTTCGTCCGCCGCACCGTCGGCGTAAATTTGCGTTTCAAAACGGTGAAAAGGGCCAAAGGTTTCCAGGGCGGCGGCGGAGGTAAGCAGTTTGAGCGCAGACGCCGGAGCCAGGCGCAAATCCGGCTGCAGGGAGAAAATTTCTTCCCCGTCCGTATAAGCCGCCGCGGCCGCCCAGGACGTCCCGCGCAAAACGGGTCTGTCCGCCAGCGCCAGCACGGAAGGGGTCAAATCGGCCGCCGCCAGCGGCCTCGCGGCAAAAATTAACAAAAAACAGGCTAGTAACCTCATATATATAAAATAGCAAAGTTGCGCCTTCAGGCGAAAGGGCAAACAATGCTACAATAAACCAAAGGAGTATTTATGCTGACTATACCCCAGACTAAAAACATTGCTTTGGTGGCGCATGACAATAAGAAAAAAGACTTGTTGGAATGGGCCGTTTATAACAAGGATTTACTGAGCAAACACCATTTGTTTGCCACGGGCACCACAGGCACCCTGCTCATGCAGGAGCTTGGCTGTCCCGTGCATTGTTTTAACAGCGGCCCTTTCGGCGGGGACCAGCAAATCGGCGCGGCTATATCGGAAGGGAAGATACATGCGCTGATTTTCTTTTGGGACCCGCTGAACCAGCTGCCGCACGATCCGGACGTAAAAGCCCTGCTGCGTCTGGCGGCGGTGTGGAATATTCCCGTGGCCTGCAACCGCGCGACGGCGGATTTTTTGATATCTTCGCCGCTTTTTTCCCGGGAATATACCAAAGTGCTGCCTGATTACAGCCCGTATTTAAACCGTTTTAAAAATTAAACGGTTTGAAACGGAGCGGCAGCCGGAAATTGCCGAAAATAAAACCGGACGCGCTTCTGCTGAAAGGAGCCGTCCGGTTTTTTAATGAAGTGTTTGGGAAGCGGGACGAAACGGTTGCATTAAAACCAGGGATACCATTTGTCCCTGTCGCGGATATTGATAATCAGCGCGCTGACCAGCATGTCGCGGGCCGAAAGCGCCTGGGGTTTGTCCATGCGGCAGATAAAATGGTTAAAAGCGCTGCGGGCGTTTTCAATGCGTCCGCGGCTGTCCATGGGGCCTTCAATTTGGTAATCGGCGCGCAGCAGTCCCCAAAGGTGGCCCGTAAATTTGCGTATGACGGCGCGGGCAGGGCTGGCCTCGGTAATATGGGCCAGTACGTTGCGCTGTTGGTCCAGCAGCTGCCAGCGGCGCAGATAAGAAAACCGCTTGCGTTCCAGCAGCAGGACTTCTTTGGACTTGGCAAAATATGCGACGTAACATTCTTTTTTCAGGCCGAAGCCGCGCTGCATCACGTAGACGGCGCGGTTGCCCTTGGCGTCATAAAGCGTAAACTGGCGCAGGACCAGCTGCGACCATAAAAGCCCGCAAATAAAAATTACAAATCCCAGCGGAATAATCAAAGACAGAGCCGAATATACCGTGTTGTAGGCAAATGCGCTTAAACGTACGATATGCGTGTGTTCCAGTACGCCCGTGCAGGCCATGACCAACACGGCCCCCACCACCAGCAAAATGCCGCCGAAGAAAAACAGGCTTTCCCAGCGTGTGGACAGGGACAGCAACACATTGCCCTGGTTGTCCCGCGCGCGGTAAATCAGCGAGGGGGTGCCGTACAGGCGGCGAAATTTAATCGGATACGGGGAATGCGGATTGACCTGTTCGTTTAGGTTGCGCGGTTTTACAAACAGCCGCGCGGCCAGGGCTCCGGCCTGTACCAGCAGGTACAGGAACAATAACAAAACCAATAGGTCAAACCCGCGGCCCAACCGGCGTATGTACGGGGGCATGTTTTCCGTTACCAGCGTGCGCAGCCGCTTGGGGGAGGGGGAAACCGCTGCGGGGACGGTTTGCTCCGACGGAGCGATTTGTACGGCCTGCAGGGGCTGTTCCGTCAGCAAAACTTCCTGGGAAACAGAAGGCAGGGCTTCTATGTCATAGGCGCGTTCGTCTGCGAGGTCCATTTCCATGACGGGAGTTTGCGCCTCCGTGCTTTGTACGGGGGAGATCAAAGAGAATATCAAATCCGTTTGCGCGTAGGATAAATCTTTGGCCAGCACGGAATAGGCGTGACCGTTTATCAGAAAGTAGCCGGAACTGAAATCATTTTTGGACGTGAAAAAGCTGATGTAGAAAAACGGTTCCCCCGTGGAAAAATCAATGCGTTTGATTTCTTCGCCGGTATAGGTGTTGCCCACCACCTGCATCTTTTTGTTTTTTACTTCCACCAGGTCGGCCTGGGTTTTTTGTTCTATACAGGCTTCGTTTTTACATTCGGGGACGGACTTGATGTCTATGCGGGAGGAACCTTTTACCAGCGACAGCACCGACCCTGCCGCGCTTTTTTGGGCCGCAGACCAGCCGGAAGGCAGGTCTATGGTAAACCGGCCGTCCTGTGAGGTAAAAACCGCCGCATTTAATGCGCCGGCGCAGCCAAGCAACAAAACAATAAGCAGTCGTTTCATGTGCCGGGTCCGATTGTAAAATACAGTATAATTCATTATATATAATTTCCCCGTTCGTACGCGCAAGCGTGTGCGCGGCGTGCGGGATAGATTGCCCGCGGCGGCAGAAAAGTGATATCATTATATTGTATAGAGAAAAAGGAGTTTGCCGTTATGACTTTACAGCAAAGAGTAATGGAGAAAATCGCCGCACTTCAGAAACTAATGACGCGCGACGGGCTGGACGGTTTGGTTATTACCAACAATATTGACCAGTTTTATCTTTTGGGGTTTTATTTTTATCTCGGCGAAGCGGTGCTTTTGCTGCATAAGGGGGGGCTGACCTGCTTTACGCGGCAGTTGTATGTGGAGCCGCTGAAACAGAAATATCCGTTTATGCAGACCGTCGGCCAGGATAAACAAATGGCCGCCGCGGCCGTGGCCGAAACGGCCCGCCTGGGACTAAAACGTGTGGGATTTGACGCCGGCAAAGAAAGCTATATGGCGGGCAGTCTGTTTAAAGCCGCCGGTTTTGTGGAGGCGGAAAGCTACGCCAGCGAGCTGCGCCAGGTTAAAGACGAACACGAAATCGCCGTTTTGCGCGACAGCAACCGTATTGCTTATGAGACTTACGAATACATTAAACCTTTGCTGAAAACCGGCGTGACGGAGTTTGAAGTGGCCGCCGAGATGGAAAAATTTATGCGCGTAAAAGGCGCGTCCGCCACGTCGTTTTTAACCATTATCGCTTTTGGGGAAAATACGGCCAACCCGCACCATGAAACTTCGCACCGCGCGTTGAAAGACAATGAAGCGGTGCTGATGGATTTCGGCTGTATTTACAACGGGTATTGCTCCGATATTACCCGCAGCTGGTGGCACGGGGACAATGAGCCCGAAGAATACACCAAAATTTGGCATATTGTGGACAAAGCGCGCCAGACCGGCATCGCCGCCGAAAAACCCGGCGTCGCCGCGCAAAAGGTGGACGCCGCCGCGCGCGCCATTATTACCGACGCCGGATACGGCGAATATTTTACGCACCGTCTGGGGCACGGCGTGGGTATGGAAATTCACGAAGAACCCTGCAATGACCAGACGACGGCGGCCGTATTGAAAAAAGGCAATGTGGTCACCGTAGAGCCCGGCATTTATCTGCCCGGCAAATTCGGTGTGCGTCTGGAAGACACCACCGTTATTACCGAAACGGGAGCGGATATTTTAACCCGTAAATAATGATGAAAAATTTGAGTTTTCAACGTTTGAAAGATTTTCAAAAACTTCTGAAAAACGCGCAGCTGGACGGATATATCTGCATGAGCACGCTGGAGTTGCGTTATTTTTCGGGGGTGGACGTGGACGCGGAAGAAGCGGTATTTCTGCTGACGCCGCGCAAGGCTTATTGCCTGACTAAAGAAATGATTGTGCCCAAAATGGCCCCAGCGGCGGATTTTATGACGGTCAAAGCCGTGCAGGGCGATATGCTGGGCGCGGCGCTGGATTTGGCGGCTAAAAGTAAGCTGACGCGTCTGGCCTTTGATCCGCAGACGGCGGACTTTGCCCGCGGGGAGAAACTATCCCGCGCCGGTCTGTGCCGGCTGGAAGGCGGCACGGCGGAAATGCGTAAAGTCAAATACGAAGACGAAGTGGCTCTTATAGAAAAATCCTGCCGTATCGCCGCCGAAGCGTTTGAGGAAGTAAAACCCCAAATTAAAACCGGCATGAGCGAAGAGGACGTGCGCGTGCTGATGGCGCTGGCCATGATAAAACGCGGCGCGGACAGCGTGCCGTTTAACATTGTATGCTTCGGCGAGAACTGCGCCGACTGCCACCATACACCTTCGGCCAAGCGCAAACTCAAAAAAAATGATGCGGTGTTAATGGATTTCGGTTGTTTTTATCAGGGGTATTGCTCCGATATTACCCGCAGCTGGTGGCACGGGGACAAAGA
>DWVB01000005.1 GCA_019120455.1 Candidatus Avelusimicrobium excrementipullorum | reverse complement strand
GACTGCGGACCGCCGATGACAAATTTGCCCGTCGGATTAATCAAAATCTTGGTGTTTTTGTCCATCCATTTTTTAATGGCGGGGAAAATGGCCACCGCGGCGATTTCGTCTTTGGATTTCTCGGTGATTTTATTGCCTGAGCGGTCTAAAATGTCTTCCGTGTGTTGGGTGGAAAGCACCACCGTGTCCACGCGCACGGGTTCCCCGTCCTGATACTCCACGGTTACCTGGCTTTTGGCGTCGGGGCCTATGTAAGGCAGGGTTTTGCTTTTGCGCGCCCGTTCCAGGTTGCGCAAAATGTCATTGGCCAGCACCAGCGGCAGGGGCATGTATTCCATGGTTTCGTCCACGGCGTAGCCGACCATTAAGCCCTGGTCGCCCGCGCCGCCCACGTCTACGCCCTGGCTGATGTCGGGCGACTGTTTGCCGATGACGTTGACCACCGCGCAGGTGTCTGCATTAAAGCCGTATTTGGCGTCGGTATAGCCGATGTCTTTCAGCAGTCCGCGCACCAGGTGCTCCACATCCACCCAGGTTTTGGTGGTAATTTCTCCGCCCACCACCACCAGGCCGCGCGTGATGTAGGTTTCGCACGCCACGCGCGCGGTGCGGTCTTTTTTCAAAATTTCGTCCAAAATCAAATCGGAAATCTGGTCGCAGATTTTGTCGGGGTGTCCCTTGGACACGGATTCAGAAGTAAAAAAGCATTTTCCTTGTTTAATCATAGCCGGCTCCGCCGTATATACGGGCAATTTATTATAATACTTATTATACTATTTTAAGGAGTAAGCGCCGTGCTGACTAAACTCATATCCTGGAACGTAAACGGCCTGCGCGCCGTGGAGAAAAAAGGCTTTGCGGGTTTCCTGCAAACCTGCGGGGCGGATATTTTGGCCCTGCAGGAAACCAAAGCCATGCCGCAGCAGCTGTCGGAGGCGCTGCGCGCGCCGCAGGGCTGGCATGCGTATTTTGCCTCCGCCGAGCGCAAAGGCTACAGCGGGGTGGCCGTGTATGCACGGCGGGAGCCGTTAAGCGTGCAGTACGGCTTGGGAAAAGAAGAATTTGACTGTGAAGGCCGCACGCTGATACTGGAGTATCCGACGTTTTTCTTTTTAAATATTTACTTCCCCAACGGCGGCCAGGGCCCGGAGCGCATTGATTTTAAATTGCGTTTTTATGATTTGTTTTTGCAGAAAAGCAAAGAGCTGTTTAAAACGGGCAAAACGGTTATCGTGTGCGGAGACGTAAACACCGCCCACCAGCCCATAGACCTGGCCCGCCCCAAAGAAAACGAAAAAAACACCGGCTTTTTGCCGCAGGAACGCGCCTGGCTGGACCGGTTTTTTACCGAAGGGTACGCCGACACCTTCCGTTGTTTCGTCAAAGACGGCGGGCATTACACCTGGTGGGATTACAAAACCGGCGCGCGCAAAAGAAATGTGGGCTGGCGCATTGACTATTTTTTTATTGATGACAAGTCCGTGGGTAAACTCAAAAGCGCGCGCATGCTCTCCGACGTGATGGGCTCGGACCACTGCCCGATAGAGATAGAAGCCGATTTATAGCGGTTTATATACAGAGCAGGGGGGAGCAATGTTGCTCCCCCCTGTTTTAATAGCTGTGAAACGGCGGCTGTTACGCCTGTATGCCCGTCCAGGCCTGCAACAGATAGCCGATCAGAAAGCTCACAGCGGCCACGCCAAAACTTAAACCGGCCATCTCCAAAAAGCGTTTTTTGAAACTTTCGCCTTTGGCTACGGAGTAGTAATAGGTAAACGCCGCAATGACGCACAGCGCAAAACACAGCATCAGGCCCAGCGCGGCAAACACATTGTTCAGCACCGCATACGGCGCCACCAGCAATGTCACCGTTAAAATATAGGCTCCGCCCGTATAGACGGCGGCTTTAAACGGGTGTTTCCCTTCGGCCTTTTCCGTTTTGGAGGAAAGATATTCCGAGGAGGCCATGCTCAATGCCGCCGCAATGCCCGTAATGGCGCCCGTCAGCGCCACCAGGCGCGGGTTTTGCAGGGCAAAGGTAAACCCTGCCAGCGCGCCGGTAAATTCCACCAGCGCGTCGCTTAAACCCAGCACCACCGAGCCGATATAATTTAAGCGTTCCTCGTTAATCAGCGCAATCAGTTCGTTTTCGTGTTTGTCTTCTTCTTCGGCCAGCTGCTGTACGGCCGGATAATCGCCGAAGGCGCGATAAGCGGCGGAGGCGTGACTTTCGCCTCCTTCCATCAGTTTGACGGCAAACGTCAGCCCCAGCAGGCGGGCCAAAAGCGTGTAACGCCAAATTTTGCTTTTGTCGGGCAGGGCGCATCGGCCCGTGACACGGCCGATAATGTCGTGGTGGCGCGCTTCTTCACGCGCGATGCGCCGCAGCACGGCGGCGTTGTCGGGGTTTTTCTCCAGGGCGGCCAGCCTGTCGTAAATCAGACTTTCCGTCAGTTCCGTCTGTTGAAATTGCAGTAAGGCTTGTTGTGTGTGTTGGTCCATATTATTTTGGTGTGTTTTCCGCGTCCGTTTCCGCACTGTCCGGGGACAGAATGTTTTGTCCCAGCGCAAAATCATACACCAGTGCGGTAAAAAATTCCACCTGTTCGCGGTAATCTTCTTCGGAAATATATTCGTCCGGAGCGTGGGGGGAGGCCGCCGGCCCGTGGGAGTCCATAGCCGGCCCCAGCCCGTATGTAATCACGCCCAGACGGCGTAAAAATTCACTGTCGCCGGAGGCGGGGCTCATGCCGGGCACCACCGCCGCATGCGGCCACATGCGCCATGCGGTTTGCGCGATGGAAGCAAACAGCTCGTCCGTGCCGTCCATCGGCTGGGGAAAAGGCAGCTGGGGGCGTTCCAGCACCGAGAGGGTTAAATATTCCTCGTCGCCTAAAAAATTTTTCAGCTCTTCCAAAAATGCGTCCGGATCCGTGCCCGGCAGCAGACGCACATTAACGACGGCGGAGGCTTCGGAAGAGGACGAGCCCGTATCCGTACCGGAAGAAATATTTACGGGATTGACCGTGTCTTTGAGCTGCGTGCGGAAAAACGGATCTTTGGCCATGATGTCGGCCGCCATTTGTTGTTCTTGCTCCGTGCCGAAAAGCAGCAGACGCATGGTGGTTTGGCCGTCTTCGTCCTGCAGGGGCAAAATGCGGGTAAAAAACTCTTTGGTGGTCGGAGTTAAACGAAAAGGCGGATTAAACTGCGGCAGACGGGAAAGAGCCTGGGAAAGGCGGTACACCGCGTTGTCCGCCACGGGGACGGAGGAATGGGCCGCCTCGCCGGAGGCGGTAATTTTGATATCCATATACATTTTGGTGCCCGCTTCGGCAAACAGCAGGGTGTGCCCGTGCGGGTCGTTTTTAATCAGGCCGCCGCCTTCATTGAGTGCGTAGCCGGCGTTGATTTTATCCCATTGTGTTTCGCCCAGCCATTTCAGGCCCGTGTCGCTGCCGGATTCTTCGCCGGACGTAACCAGAAAAATAATATCGCGTTTGGGTGTCAGGCCGGAGTCCTGTATTTGTGTAAACAGGGCCAGGTGCATGGCCGTATAATTTTTGGCGTCGGTGGCTCCCAGACCGTAAATTCGTCCGTCCTGTACGGTGGCTTTAAACGGGGGAAAGGTCCAGCCTTCGCCGGCGGCCTGCGTATCCAGGTGGGAAATAAGCAGCAGGGGCTTGGCCTTCGGGTCGGAGCCTTTGATGCGCGCCAGCAAATTGGCCGAGCCTTTGCGCGGGGACAGAAAATCCCAGTCTATGCGGTGTTTGTTGAGCTCTTTATAAATGTAGCGCACGGCGGAGGTTTCGTCCGGCTCCGGCTGGGACGTGTCAATATGAATCAGGTTAATCAAGTGCTGGCGCGCGTTGGCGTACAATAAGTCCATATTCGGGCTTTGCGCCGCCAGCCAGGGCGCGCATAAGAGCAAGACAAAAAGACCGTACCATTTCCGTTTCATTTGGGTAATGTAAACTCCAGTCTGTCGCCCGCCTGCAGGCCGTGGCGCGTAATGGTGCCCGCGGCCGCTTCCAGCACATATTGGCCCTGTCCGGCCACGAACGGAATTTCCGAATCCGGCGTATAGGTGTAGGTGTGCGGCACGCGTTCATACTGCACGGTAATGCGTCCCTGCGGGTCTAAAAAAATAATGTCCAAATCGATCAGGGTGTTTTTCATCCAAAAATAATGTTCGTCTTCCCGTTCAAATACAAAAAGCATGCCTTCGTCGGCGGGGAGGTGTTTGACAAACATCAGCCCTTTTTCGGATTTTTGCGGCGTATCGGCCAGCGCGGCCCGAATGGCGAAGCCGTCGGGCAGTGTAACGGTGGTATATTCATAGCCGCCGCAGGCGCACAGACACCATGCCGCCAATAACGGCAGACAGCCAAAAAGGATTTTCTTCATATATAATAGTGTAGCAAAAACGGCGTGCCGCCGCGCAGAAATGACTTAAAATACGCAGCGGCAAGTGGACGGGATGCTGAGTAAAAACCTCTCAGCATGACAATTTTATTTTCTGTTGCCAAGTAAATCATAAAATAAAGGTCATCCTGAAATGTAGTAATTCAGGATCTCCTCCTTGCGTGTCTTGCCGTTTCCGCACGTAACCTTTACACCTAAACAAAAATAAATCCCGCTTTT
>DWVB01000077.1 GCA_019120455.1 Candidatus Avelusimicrobium excrementipullorum | reverse complement strand
ATGTTTTTCTTCTTTCAGTTTAGGCAATACTTCCTGTGCAAAAATACGGCCCGCACCCGTGCCCTGCACAAAAATCACGCCATCGGGCTCTCCCTGGGGTTTCATCATATAGTACACGCCTTGTGCGGATTTCGTTGCAGGCTCCAGCCCCAGGGCGGAGCGGTCCAAATATGTATAGGACGGACGCACCACAAACGGACTGAGTACCGCCGGCCGCAGCTGCAGGGCGCGGATAACCAGCGGCCAAATTTCGTCCACTTCCAGCGGGGTCAGCGTAATGCTTAACCCTTTGGGGAAATTGTCCTGCACCAGCTGCAAAGCCTGCGGGTCGGCATGCGTCGGGCCGTCTTCGCCCGTAGGCAGGCCCGCGTGGCCGCAGAAAAGCACCAGCGTATTGGGGTCGCCGCCGGCCTCGTGCGCGGTTTGATAACCAATGGCGTGCAGACGCGCCGCCACATGCGCAAAGGCCAAAAATGCCGCATAAGAGGACCACACGCCGACATGTTTGCCGTACGAAGAAATACCGCTGCAAATGCCCGCCAGCGCATCTTCGCAAATGCCTCCGGCGGAAAGCTCGCGGCTGAGCGGATTGCTTACCGCATTATAAAATCCTTTCGGAAAATCTTTGGCGATTTTGCCCGCATTGGTGGAACCGTACAAATCGGCCGACCCCGTCAGAATACAGCCGCCGCTTTGCTTGTTCAAATACGCCAGCACATCGGCCAACACGCCGCGCGTGGTGTAGCTTTCCCCGGCCGCAAACACAAACTCGGCCGGCGGGCAGGCGGGGTCATGGTCCGTATAAATCTTTTTTACATCGCCCAGGCCGTCGCGCTCCGCGCGCGCCAGCATGCGCAAATCCGCCGCGCGGTCGCGCACATGCTGCGCCGCGAACGCCGCCGTATCTTTTTCTTTTTCCAGCGCTTCACGGAAAACGTTTAAAACCGCCCAATAATTTTTTTCTATACTTTCCGCCGTCTTTTCTCCTTCAAAACGCGGGAAGGATACGCCGAACAAATGCTCAAATTCTTCCAGCGCGCCGTAAAACTGCGGCGAGCAAAACTTATGTCCCGCCCCGTGCGAAGCGCGGCCTTCTATGCCGTAACGCCAGCCTTTGACCGTGCGGTACACAATGGCCGTGGGCTGATGATTAGGCAAATCCAGCGCCAGTTTTTGCGCGGCGTAAATCTGCTCAAAATCATGCCCTTGCGGTACAAAAATCACGTTAAAATCATGTATGGCAAAAAGTTCCGGCGGGGTCCACTGCGTATAATCGCCGGCATTTTCTCCGTCGTTGGTGACGCGGTCGCTTTCAATGGAGGCTTCGTTCCAGTCTATATGAAAAATCACATTTTTTAATTGGGCCGTGGCGGCGGCGGCCAGCGTTTCGCTGACACGGCCGGCCGTCAGGCCGCCTTCGCCTTCCAAAATGTTAACCACGGGGCAGTTTTCCCCGTATGTATCGGCGGCGGCTATACCCAGCCCGACGGCGGAAGCGTCCCCCACGCCGCTGGCTCCGGTGGACGTCCACACAAAAGGCACCAGCGGCTCCGGATGGCCGCCCAAAGGCTTGCTGTGAAATTTTTCAAACAGCGGCGTTCCCTGTGCTTTATTGTGGCGGAACCCCAGCAAATCTTCCAGCCGCAGCTGGTCTTTCTCTTGTTCGGCCAGCAAAGCCGGCTGGGCAATGCGTACGCATTCGTTGCGCAGCGCCCACAGACCGTACAACCCCAGCGCTTTATGACCGGCGGCATAAGACAAAATATCCGCATCTTTGCGGCGCGGGGCGGCCAGCTCATAGGCCATAATTTTATAAAGCAGGCTTTCTACGATACGGCCCGAAGAAATACTTCCGCCCGGGTGGCCGGAAGTGGGGACAAAATTATACAGCACCGCCACCAAAGCACGGTAAGCCGCGTCCAGTTTTTCCAGTTGGGCTTTTTCGGTTTCGGGCAGGCGGTATTTTTCATTTTGCAAAAAATCGGTAATATTCACATACTGCGAACGTTTGGCGGAAGATGTCGGTGTTTTCATACTTATTTCAGCCCCTTTAGTCCTTTTTCCAGCACGGCGCACAGCAAATCCGCCGCCGCCTGGATATCTTTTTCGTCCGTGACTTCCACATTGGAATGAATGTTGCGCGTGGGAATGGACAGCGCGCAGGAAGCAATGCCCGTGCGGGAACGGTGAATGGCCCCCGCGTCGTTTCCGCCGCGCGGCGCAATACGCACCTGGTGGCGGATATTTTCTTTGCGGCACAAATCCGTTAAATCGTCAAACAGCCATTTGGGCGTAATGGTGGCCGCGTCTATGGCGCTGACGGCCACGCCGCCGCCCAGACGCACCAAATAATCCTGCGGGCGGCACAGCGGAATGTCCGCCGCGCCCGTCGTGTCTATGGCCAGCGCCGCGTCCGCCTCCAGCCCAAACGCCGCCGTTCCCGCGCCGCGCAGGCCGACTTCTTCCTGTACGGAAAACACGGCATGCACGCTAAGCAACGGTTTTTCCACGCGTTTTAAGGCTTCCAGCAGACAAAAACAGCCTACGCGGTTATCAAAAGCTTTGGAGCACAAGCGCCCGTTTCCAAAACGCACAAAGGGGCGTTCCAGCGTGACAAAATCCCCCAGCGCCACGGTCCGCGCCGCCTCCTGGCCGGACAGCCCCACGTCAATAAACAAATCGGAAAGCGGTACGGCTTTGCCGCGCTCGGCTTCCTGCGTGATATGCGCCGGCTTGGTGCCGATAACGCCCGTAATCGGCCCCGAAGCGGTATGCACCGTCACGCGCTGGGCCAGCAGCGTGCGCGGGTCTATGCCCCCCACGGTAATGAAAGACAAAAAACCGTCCGGAGAAATATACTTGACCATCAGGCCCACTTCGTCCATATGGGCACACAAAATAATTTTATGCGGGCCGGTGCCTTTGCGGTAAGCAATCAGGTTGCCCAAAGCGTCCGTATGGGCAGGCAGCCCCAGAGCCTGCAGCTGGGCGGCGATTTCGGCACGCACCGCGTCCTCACGGCCGGACACACCGTTTAGCTGCGTCAGCTTTTCCAAATTGTTCAAATCCATGTTACTCCCGTACACGCGCGTAGTAATGTATATTACATTATACTCACAAAGCCGTTTTTTGGCAAGCGCGCCCCATTTGGCGCAGGCGCGGAAAAATTGTAGAATACTTGTGATAAGTATATTTTTCAGGAGGACGCTTTATGACCGTGTCTTACAAAGAGTTGGGCCTGGTTAACACCCGGGAAATGTTCAAAGACGCTATGGCGGGCGGTTATGCCATTCCGGCTTATAACTTTAACAATATGGAACAGCTGCAGGCCATTGTGACCGCCTGCGTGCAGACCGGATCTCCGGTAATTTTGCAGGTTTCCAAAGGCGCGCGCCAGTACGCCAATTCCACGCTGCTGCGCTGGATGGCCCGCGGCGCGGTGGAAATGATGAAAGAAATCGGCAAACCCGTGCCCCTGTGCCTGCACCTGGACCACGGCGACAGCTTTGAACTGTGCAAAGACTGCATTGACAACGGCTTCTCTTCCGTGATGATTGACGGCTCTCACCTGCCGTATGAAGAAAACGTCGCTTTGACCAAAAAAGTGGTGGATTACGCCCACCAGCATGACGTAACCGTGGAAGGCGAACTGGGCGTGCTGGCCGGTATTGAAGACGAAGTGTCCGCCGAGCACCACACCTACACCGATCCGGCCCAAGTGGAAGATTTCGTCAAACGCACGGGCGTGGACTCTTTGGCCATTTCCATCGGCACCTCTCACGGCGCTTATAAATTTAAAGTCAAACCCGGGGAAAAACTGCCCGAACTGCGCTTTGACATCTTGGAAGAAGTGTCCAAACGCCTGCCCGGCTTCCCCATCGTGTTGCACGGTTCTTCCAGCGTACCGCAGTGGGCCGTCAAACAGATCAACGAATACGGCGGCAAAATTGAAGACGCCGCCGGCGTGCCCGAAGAACAGCTGCGCAAAGCGGCCAAATCCGCCGTGTGCAAAATCAATGTGGACAGCGACGGCCGCCTGGTCATGACCGCCACCATCCGCAAAATCTTCGCCACCAAACCCAGCGAATTTGACCCGCGCAAATACCTGGGCCCGGCCCGCGAAGAACTGATTAAAATGTACGCCGAAAAGAACCAGAATGTATTTGGTTCCGCCGGCCGTGTGAAATAAGTTTAACGCAGATGTAAAAACCCCCGCTCTTTAGAGCGGGGGTTTTTGCATCTAAATCCGTTATTTGGCGCCGTTTTGGCCCATTTTACGCAAGGCCTCCTGTATATTGGAAGGCATTTTTGTATTTTTTAACACATCGTCTGTAGACACCTGGGCGCTTTCGGCCTTTTGTACCTGGGTTGCCCGCGCGGCGGCATCTCTTTGGGCGGCAGCCTGCGCATTATTCATCCCAAGCCCCACCGTGGAAGAAGTATTTTGGGCAGCGGCAGGAGCCGTCGCTTTTTGTGTACGGTCGGATGAGGAGGCCGCAGCAGACGATGCAGAAGGCGCAGGCGGAGAAGAAACCGCTTCCCGCGCCGACACGTCCGGCCCGTAAGACATGGGGCGTTCCCCGGGCCGCTGCACCGTAACGCTGGTAGCCGGACGCGCCACCGCACCCGCCGTGGTCGGGCGGGAAACACCGGAAGAAGTGGACGGACGGGCAACGCCGCCCGCCGTAGAAGGCCGCACCACCGACGATGCCGTAGCCGGACGGCTGACGGCGGAAGCGGTAGCAGGCTTATTTACGGCCGAAGAAGTTACCGGCGCGGCGCAAAGCGGCGCGCACAGTGCGGCAGCCATACAGAGCAAAAATAAATTTTTCATAAAATCCTCTTGATATAGTATAAGGGGAAAAAACCCTTTGTCAAACAAAATACGCCCCCGTATTCCCCCGCCCAAACTGATAAGCGGCTAATAGGGGGTGCATGTAGAAATTATATAAAATGCCGAAAAGGAAAGATTTAATTAATGATATAACTGGAGGAATTATAGGTCTTACCAGAACCTAAACTGCGGCAAAATTCTTTATATTTATCCGTATAATAATGACACACAAGCTGCCCGTCAGACAAAGCCGCAATGGCATAACTGCTTATAAAGGGCAAACGCTGCGCTACCGCTACGGAACCGGTATATCCTTCGGCTATGCTTCCATACTGAAACAGTCTGGTTTCTTTACGCGGCCAGCCGTTGTATGTGGTATCCGTACCCGGCACCTGAATATCCAACAGGGAAATATCCGTCGTATAACTTCCGTTGGCCAGCTTATACACTTCATTGGCGCGCGCAATGGACGCCACCATTTGCATGGCTTCGGCCGCGCGGGCGCGTTCTACCGTTTTTTCATACTGCGGCAAGGCAACAGCCGCCAATATGCCGATAATCAAAACGACAACTAAAAGCTCTATCAGCGTAAAACCGCTTAAAACGCTTTTAGAGCCGCATTTATTTTGCAGATACATTTTTTGATAAATTTTGTTCATACGTAAAATTTATCAAAAAAAAAAAATGCAAGGCCTTTTAAAATTACCTGCGCACATGCCGCCCTTCCGAAAAACGCCGGCACAAACTACAAGATTTTAGCGGCGGAAAATTTCGGTTACGCGGTCAAAAATCCCGTTGCACCAGGCAATGGCCATGCCGTAATTGCTGACCGGCACGCCGGCACGGGCCAGACGGTGGACGCGGTTTAAAATCTGCGCGCGCGTCACCATACAGCCGCCGCATTGTACGGCCAGTTTATAGGAGGATAAATCTTCCGGCAGCGGGTCCAAATTGGCGATGATGTCAAAATGCAGTTTTTTGCCCGTCTTTTTTTGCAGCCAGGCGGGAAGTTTCACGCGCCCGATATCGTCGCAGATATTGACGCTGTGGGAGCAGGACTCCAAAATAAGCACTTTATCCCCCTCCTGCAAAGTATCTATTTTGGGTGTGCTGTTTAAAAATAAATCAAAGTCACCTTTTAAACGGGAAAATAAAATGCTGAAACTCGTCAGAGGTACAGAAGCAGGCACCACGGAGCTGACAAAACCAAAGGCCTGCGAATCGGTTACCACCAGTTTGGGAGTGTGCGTTTTCAGCCAGCCTTCCAGCTGCTGCGGCTGCAGGCCGATGCCCACGGCGTGCAAGTCCAGCACACAGCGCATGGCCTGCACCTGCGGCAAAATCAGGCGGCCTTCGGGGGCGGAAGCGTCTATGGGCATAACTAAAACCACTTCGTCGTTTTCCTGGACAAATCCGCCGAAGATATCGTCCTGCGCATAGGCGCTTTGCGGCAGGTGTTTGCGCACGGCGTCCAGCAAGACTTTTGCGTCCCCGCCGCGGCAGGAAAATTCTATCACCTCCGTTTTCTCCAAACGGGACGGAGCGGCGGGATAGATATCGCTTTTGTTGTGTACAAAGAAAAACGGCACGCCGCGCGCGCGGCACAGGGCGGCCAGCTCTTTTTCATAGCCGCCGAATGCTTCGGCAAAAACGATAATGGCTAGGTTGACCTGGTCCAGGATTTCTTTGGTTTTGGCTACGCGCTGCGCGCCCAGCTCGGAGGCGTCGTCCAGCCCCGCCGTATCAATCAGCGTAACGGGGCCGACGCCCAAAATTTCCATGATTTTTTTGACGGGGTCCGTCGTCGTGCCCGCCACGGCGGACACCAGGGCCGTATCCTGCCCGCTCAGCACATTTACCAGTGAGCTTTTGCCCGCGTTCATCCGCCCAAAAATGCCGATATGCGGCCTGTTGAGTTTTACCATGTACAAATTATATAAAATGCGCGGGTGAAGAAATTTTAATTAATAATATAACTGGAAGAACCGTAGGCAGTGCCGGAGCCCAAACCGCGGCAAAAATCTTTCCATTGGGAAGTATAATGACATATTATTTTTCCATCAGGGAGGGCTACTATACTATAATAATTTGATGTATCGTTAAATCCTGATCCTATTCGCCTGCCTATTCCCACAGAATTGGCATATGTTCCTGTTCGGGTACCATACTGGAATTTATCTGTATTTTTACGCGGCCAGCCGTCGTATGTGGTATCCGCACCCGGCACCTGAATATCCAACAGGGAAATATCCGTCGTATAACTTCCGTTTGCCAGTTTATACACTTCATTGGCGCGCGCTATGGACGCCACCATTTGCATGGCTTCAGCCGCGCGGGCGCGTTCCACCGTTTTTTCATACTGCGGCAAGGCAATGGCCGCCAATATGCCGATAATCAGTACCACAACCAAAAGCTCTATCAGCGTAAAGCCGGAGCGTTTGAAAGAAAGCGGATAAGATTCTGAGTTACGGCTTCTCAGAATGACTTTATGAATAAACCCGCCTAAAAGGCTTTTAGCGGGGCTTTTTTCCTTCAGATACATTTTTTGATAAATTTTGC
>DWVB01000076.1 GCA_019120455.1 Candidatus Avelusimicrobium excrementipullorum | reverse complement strand
GCGCCAGCGTTACTGGGGCGAGCCCATTCCCCTGGTACACTGCGAAAAATGCGGCGTTGTGCCGCTGCCCGAGGACCAGCTGCCGCTGAAGCTGCCCGACATGAAGAATTTTGAGCCGTCCGGCAGCGGGGAGTCCCCGCTGGCCAATGCGCCGCAGTGGGTCAACACCACCTGCCCCAAATGCGGCGGCCCCGCCAAACGCGAGACCAACACCATGCCGCAGTGGGCCGGTTCCTGCTGGTACTATCTGCGCTATATGGACCCGCATAATGACAAGGCGCCGGTGGACCCCGAAATTGAAAAAGCCTACGGCCCCGTGGACTGTTATATCGGCGGGGCGGAACATGCGGTATTGCATTTGCTGTATGCGCGTTTTTGGCACAAGGTCCTCTATGATTTGGGCGTGGTGCACACCAAAGAGCCGTTCCAAAAACTGCGCCACCAGGGCATGATTTTAGCCTTCTCTTACCGCGACAAAATGGGTGCCTACCACGGCTATGAGGAAATAGAATTTAAAGACGGCAAAGCCTTCTTAAAAACCACCGGAGAGGAACTTTCCCCCATGGTGGAAAAAATGTCCAAATCCAAGAAAAACGTCATCAATCCCGACGATATTCTGTCCCAGTACGGCGCGGACGCGTTCCGCATGTACGAAATGTTCATGGGCCCCTTTGAGGCCAGCAAACCCTGGGATATGAAAGGCATAGAGGGCATTGCGCGCTTTTTACGCCGCATTATGGCGTGGAACGACAGCGTCAAACTGACCACGGCCAGCAATCCCAAAGAAATTGAAATTCTGACTAACAAAACAATAGCCAAGGTGACCGAGGACATTGAAACCTTCCACTTCAACACGGCTATTTCCGCACTGATGGTGATGTTTAACGACATCAGCAAGCTGGAAACCGTCAGCCAGGACACCTTTGACACCTTCCTCAAGCTGCTGCATCCGTTTGCGCCGCATCTGAGCGAAGAAATCTGGCAGACCAGCGGCCACGGCGGCTTTTTGGTGAAACAGCCCTGGCCCAAGGCCGACAAAAGTTTAATCGGCCAGGAAACGGTGGAAGTCGCCATTCAGGTAAACGGCAAAGTGCGCGACCGCATCAAAATCGTAGCCAGCGCGTCCAAAAAAGAAATGGAAGAAGCGGCCCTGGCCTCGGAAAAAATAAAAAAGAACTTGGAAGGAATGGAAGTCAAAAAAATCATCGCCGTGCCGGCGCGCATCGTCAGCATTATCGCCGCACCGAAGAAATAGGAGAAACCGATGAAAAAATTATTTTTCGTGTGCTTGGGGGCTCTGTGCCTCTGCGCCTGCGGCACCGAGGGGGCCTATTACAAGCCCCAGGCGCAAATTATGCCGCAGCATATCAAAAAAGTAGCCATACGCCCGATACTGAACAAAACGGAAATCTTTGCCATGGAGGACAAACTGTATCTGGAGCTGTACGATGAATTTTTGAAAGACGGCACTTATCAGATTGTCAATGAAGACAACGGGGCCGAAGGCGTCATCGTCACCACGATTACGCGTTATTTAAACGTACCCATACAGTATGACAGCCAGCTCATTCCCACCGTGTATAAAATGGATGTATGGCTGGACGTGGTGCTCATGGACAAAACCACCAACCAGCCTGTCTGGCGGGAGCCGGCTTTCCTCGGAACGCAGACCTATTCCGCCTCCACCCTGCCCGGAGGCCTGACCGAACAGCAGGCGCGCGAACGCGTGTGGGAAAAGCTCTCCAAAGACATCGTCAAACGCACGGTGGACGGTTTTGGCTCGGTCATGAGCGAAAACAAAAAGAAAGTCATGCAAAACCCCGAATATACGACCATTACCCAATAATGCCCAAATCCACCGCCGCCAAAATTACCGCTTCGCTTGAAAAAGGAAAAATCTCCCCCGTCTACTTGCTGACGGGGGAAGATTTGTTCCGCAAACGGGAAGTCATTCAAAAAATCACGGCGGCGCTGCATCCGGACGACTTTAATATTTATTCTTCTTCCGCCGATAAAGCGGACATGGGCGAAGCGCTGGCCCTGGCCAACACCGCCCCCGTGTTTTCGAACCGCCGCCTGGTTATTTTAACCGGCATAGAAAAGCTGCGCAAAGACCCCAAAGAGGCGTTAATTCATTATTTGGAAAACCCGCTGGACACCACCGTGCTGGTGCTGACGCATGACGACGCCAAAAAATTTAAAACGGAAAAAGCCCTTGCGGCCGCCGCAGCCGCCCACGGGGAAACGGCCAACTTTGACGAACTCAAACGCGAAGAGCTGGCCATGTGGGTCACCAACCGCCTTAAAGAACAGGGCTTAAATGCGCGTTTTGACGCGGTGGAAACGCTTTGTGAGGCTGTCGGCGGGGATTTAAACGCTTTGGCACAGGAAATAGAAAAGCTGGCCCTTTATACCGCAGACAGGGAAGACAAAACCGTTTCCAAAGAAGACGTGTTGGCCGGCGTAGGGTTTTCCAAAGAAGAAAACCCGTTTGCCCTTTCCAATGCCATACAATATATGAACAAAGCCCGTGCGCTGGCGCTGGCTGACAAGCTGCTGGACAGCGGTGAAGAGCCCGTCGGCGTATTGGGCAAGATTTCTTATCCGGTGTTAAAAATGGCGCGTATCAAACGCATGGCGCAGGCGGGCATGGCCCCGGCCGAAATCACGCGGGCGGCGGGGCTGATGTTTTGGGAAACCTCTTTGGTAAACAATGCGCGTAATTTTCCTTCCGAAGCGGTATTTTTAAAAACCCTGGACCGCATTATTGAAATGGACAAAGCCTTCAAAACTTCCGCCGTATCCGACCCCAAAACCGCCATTAAAGGCGTGATTATGACGCTGTTTTCCGGACGCTAAAAAATCCCTTCAAAGGTGTTGCAGAGCAGGGTCCCCTGTTTGCTGTGGGATACGCATTCAAATTGCCCGCCTTTTTCTGTCTGTTGGGCATAATAAAAATACAAAACGGCATCGGCTGCCTGAGGACAGGAATTGCTTCCTGTGTCATTTTTTCCCGGGCAGTAGCTGATCTTCATATAGCCATATGCCGTATTATTACCGCTGGTATTGTCCAGCAGCCAGTCCGTCCCGCATAAAATTTCATTGGGAGCACTGTTATCAGACCGTACACGGCAATCCGCCGGAATTTGTACATCCAGCAACCCCATATCAAACGCATATTGACCGTTAGCCAGATAATAGACTTCCTGTGCATTTATTAATGCGCGTACGGTGGGCATAAAGCTCATAAACCGGCTTTTTAATACGGCCGTTTGGTATTGCGGCAAAGCCACCGCGGCCAATATACCGATAATCAAGACCACTACCAAAAGTTCTATCAGCGTAAAGCCGCCCCGCTGAATAGAAAAAGGATGAGATTCTGAATAACAACTCTTCAGAATGACATTGTGTATAAAGTCGCCTAAAACGCTTTTAGAGCGGTTTTTATTTCTCAGATACATTTTTTGATAAATTTTGCTCATACGCAAAATTTA
>DWVB01000075.1 GCA_019120455.1 Candidatus Avelusimicrobium excrementipullorum | reverse complement strand
ATTGTTGTGATCGTGGGGATTTATTTTGCCGTAACGTATAATGCTTTCGTGACGCTGCGCAACCGCATTAAAGAGGCGTGGAGCGATATAGAAGTGCAGATGAAGCGCCGCTATGACCTGATTCCCAATTTGGTGGAAACGGTCAAAGGCTATGCTGCACATGAAAGCGGTACGCTGGAAAAAGTCATTCAGGCGCGCAATATGGCCATGGCCCCGCATAACAATATGCAGGATGTGGCCAAATCGGAAAATATGCTGACGGGCGCGCTGAAAAGCATTTTTGCGTTAAGCGAAAGCTACCCCGACCTGAAAGCCAACCAAAACTTTTTGGAATTGCAGCGCGAATTGCGCGATACGGAGGACAAACTGCAGGCCGCACGCCGCTTTTACAACGGCAATGTGCTGGCTTATAACACCAAAGCGGAGTTGTTCCCCAGCAATGCCGTGGCCGGCATCTTTAAGTTTGAAAAAGAAGAATTTTTTGAACTGGACGAAGAAGAAGCCGATGCCGCCAAAAAGCCCGTTTCCGTTAAATTTTAGAGGCTGCCGTGGCCACCACATATGATTTTATTGCGCAGAACAAGCGGCGTACCTGGCTGCTTGTTCTGCTTTTTCCAATAACTTTTGCCCTGCTGGGATATGTTTTTCTGCTGGGCTACAGTCATTTGTCCGTCAGTCAGGCCGATATATCTTCTTATGACGCCTATTACCAAACCAGCGGCGCCTATTACAGCGGCGAAGGCACGCCCATAGAGCGCGCCAACCGCCTGGCCCTGCAGGTGCTGCCCTGGATGTGGCTGGCGGCGGTGCTGTGGATCGTGATTTCTTATTTCTCCGGCGACCATATGCTTCTGCGCGGGGCGGGCGCCATAGAGATACACAAAGAGGACCAGCCTGAAATATACCGCCTGGTGGAAAACCTTTGCATAGCGGCCGGTCTGCCCGTGCCGCGGGTGTATATTATTAATGATGATTCTTTAAACGCTTTTGCCACGGGGCGGGACCCGCAGCACGCCTCCGTTGCGCTGACCAAAGGCATTGTGCAGAAATTGGAACGCGCGGAGCTGGAGGGCGTGGTGGCGCATGAGCTTTCCCATATTCAAAACCGTGATATACGCCTGATGCTGATTACCGTGGCCGGCATTTCGTTTTTTACATTTTTGTCGGAAATATGTTTCCGCATGGCGTTAAGCGCCAGCCGCGGCCGCGGAAAAGACAAAGGCGGTGCCGTGTTATTGTTTTTTGCGCTGGGCGTCTTTTTTGCCATATACGGCTTTTTTATTGCGCCGCTTATCCGTCTGGCCATTTCCCGCACGCGCGAATATCAGGCGGACGCTTCCGCGGCGCTGCTGACGCGCAACCCGGGCGCGCTGGCCCGCGCGCTGGAAAAAATCTCCGGCGACTGCAAGGTGGAATCATTAGACGAACACGCCAGCATGGCCGCCATGTGCATAGAAAACCCGCTGAGCAAGCGCGGTCTTTTTGCTTCTTTATCCGGCATGTTTTCCACCCATCCGCCCGTGGAAAAACGCATTGCCGTTCTGCGTGAAATGGACGGGATACGATGAGTACGGCCTATGATATGTGCTCGTCCAACAGGCGGCGGGTATGTTTTCTGTTTACCGCTTTTTCTGTGTTGCTGCTGTTGGCCGTATATTGGGTGGCTTATGGTTACGGGTTGCATTATTATGCTTATGAGAATTTAAACGGGGAGAAAAGCTATATTTCCCGTGTAACGGATGCCGCTTTTGAGTATGTCGCTTCGGCGGCGGTGTCCGGTTCTTCGTCCGTTTCTTTTGAAACGCCGGATATGGACGGTCTGAAAAAAACCTCCCGCGCTTTTGCCTGGAGGGCCGTGGCTTTGGTGTTTCTTCTTGCTCTGGCCTGGTTTAAAATGTCGGGCAGGCTGTCGGCCTCCATGGCCCTCAACGCCGCCCACGCCGTCCGGCTGGATGATGCGCAACATCGGGAATTATACCGCCTGGCGGGCACTGCCTGCCTGGCCGCAGGTATAAAACCCGTCAGGCTTTATGTCATTTCGGACCGCGGGTTAAACGCTTTTTCGGTCGGTACATCCGAAAGTACAGCGGGCATCGTGCTCACGCAGGGGCTGCTGGACGGGTTGACGCACCAAGAGTTGGAAGCGGTGCTGGCGCACGAAGCGGCCCATTTGCGTAACGGAGACGTAAATCTGATGATGGCCGGTTTGTCCAGCGCCCTGTTGTTCAGTTTCCTTTCCGAAGTGCTTTTTATTGTGGCACTTAATCCGAAACGGGGGGGCGTTTTCGGCACGCTGGCCGGCGTTTTGCTGGGAGCCGTCTGTGCCGTTATAGGCTGGGTGGCGCTGCCGCTGATGCGTCTGGCTTTGTCCCGTTCGGCGGAATTAAACGCCGATGCTCAGGCCGTGCTGTTGTGCCGCAATCCCCAGGCGCTGATAAGCGCGTTGGAAAAAATTTCCAAAAACAGTTATGTTTCCGTCCTTGCCAATCATCCTACTATGGCGGCTATGTGTATAGCGGCACCTCAGGAAAAAAACAGTTTGGTGCTGTCTTTGACGGGCTTTTTTTCCACCCATCCGCCCGTGGAAA
>DWVB01000074.1 GCA_019120455.1 Candidatus Avelusimicrobium excrementipullorum | reverse complement strand
TGTCGGCGTTATATTCTTTATATCCCAGCTTGAATGGCTGTATGCCGCCATTTTTGCTTTCATACTGCTTGGCGGACAGGTTTTGCTCTTATCTGCCCGAACCAGACGTCTGCACGATTTAGGCATGAGCGGCTGGTGGCAACTGCTGTGGTTTTTCCCTTTTGTGGGCTCTTTCCTGCTGCTTATCTTTATGGCACTGCCGGGCCAGCAAAAAGAAAACCGCTTCGGTGCAGCTTCGGAACAAAACAACGGCGGTTTTGAACTGAAACGCTGGCTGTTTGAATTTAAAGGCCGCACGGGGAGGATAGATTTTTGGATTTATTGGCTCTGCATGTGGGCAGTTGATTTCATTTTGTTCATGATTCTGTTTATATCAGTAACAACCGCCGCCGGCTTCGGAGCAAGAGATTTTTACACCAATGACGGTTACGGCTGGCTGGGCATGTTTATTGCGCTTCCTTTGGCCATTGTGGCGGATTTTGTACTTTTGGCGGCCCCGCGCGCACGAAGATTACATGACGCGGGAATGAGCGGCTGGTGGCAGCTGATATGGTTTATTCCGTATCTGGGGCCGCTGGCCTTGTGTATTCTCATGCTCCTGCCGCCCGAAAAAGGGAAAAACCGCTTTGACCTGCAGACGCCGCTCCCCGCAGCGGAACCGGCCCCGCAGGAAAACAAATCTTCTGACTTACCGTCTTAATTCGCCCCAAACAAAACCCGCCTGAAGGCGGGTTTTGTTTTGCCCGTAACAGTCTTTACAAATGTTTTTCCAGTTCGGCAAAAAATTCCGTCGCTTTCTGCCGGAAGAAAAAATCACTCACCCCGTCCGTATAGGCCGAGGGCTGTGTGTTGACCTCTATAATTTTTGCGCCGTGCTGTTTGGCCAAAAGCGGCAGGCTGCACGCGGGCATCACCTGCCCCGCCGTGCCCACCACCAGCACCACATCGGCGTTTTGGGCCAGTTCCACGGAGTTTTGGTAAGCGGCGGGGGGAATCCCTTCCCCGTAAAACACAAAATCCGGCTTGAGCACGCCGCCGCAAAAACACCGCGGCGGCAAGATGTCCAAACTGACGTCTTCGGTTTGGTACGTCCGCCCGCAGTCAATGCAATGCATGTGTTTAATGGTGCCGTGAAATTCCTGTACGTTTTTACTTCCGGCTTTTTGGTGCAGTCCGTCTATATTCTGTGTAATCACGCCCGCAAAGCCGCCGCGCGCCTCCAGCGCGGCAATGACTTTATGCGCTTTATTGGGTTCGGCTTCGTCCATACAGGTAAAAAAGATTTTTTTCATTTCCTCCCAGCTGCGTTTGGGGTTTTCATAAAAAAAATCTATTTCTATGAATTTCGGGTCGTATGTATTCCACAGGCCTCCCCGGCCCGTAAACGGCGGGATGCCGCTTTCCACCGACACGCCCGCCCCCGTAAACGCCACGCCGCGGCGGGCGTTTTTAATTAAATTTATCGCTTGCATACTGCTATAATATAATATCGGGGCCTTATGAACAACCTCAAGGTAAAAGAAATCGTCGCCCGCAGTTACATCAATCCTTCCAAACTGCCCGGCAGTGATTACGTGATCAATCCCTACGTAGGCTGCCCGCACCGGTGCATATATTGCTACGCCGAATTTATGAAGCGTTTTTCCAACCACGACGAGCCCTGGGGCACATTTACCGACGTTAAAATACGCAGCACCTCCAGCCGGCCGTTGGATTTACAGGGAAAAAACGTCTTTTTAAGTTCCGTAACCGACTGCTACAACCCGCTGGAAGAAAAATACGGCCTGACGCGCAAACTGCTCTTGCAGCTGCGCCACAGCGGCGCTTCGGTCACCATACTAACCAAATCCGCTCTGGTACTGCGTGATTTGGACGTTTTTAAACAAATGCCGGATATATCGGTCGGATTTTCCATGAACACGACCGACGAAGAACTGCGGCGGGAAACAGAGCCCTGCGCCGCCGGCGTGCTGGACCGCCTCTATGCCCTAAAAACCCTGCACGAAAACGGCATACGCACCTGGGTGCACGTGTCGCCGATTTTTCCGTATCTGTCGGACTGGAAAACCCTGCTGGAGGCTGCGGCGGGCTTTACGGACAGCTTCTCCTTTGAAAACCTAAAACTGCGTTCTTCCGCCCTGCCGCGCGTGCTTTTGTATATTACGCGCCGTCACCCGCAGCTGCGGGAAATATATGAGCAGATTTTCCGCCAAAACGATATGACTTACTGGCGCGCGCTGCGCAAAGAAATACTGGCTTTCTGCAATGAGCGGAAAATAGCCGCCGCGGTGCACTTTTCCGAAAAACCCCCTCACGAATAATATTCCTTGCACGCGGCATTTTAATTTACTACCCTGACGGGAGGGGGTAAACCATGGACAACATCAAACGCGCCGTTTACAATACCTTGCAATTCAACCACCACAGCAAACTTACCTGGGGCATTAATATTTTCATTATTTTGCTGATTTTGCTCAGCGTGCCCGTGGACGTCATAGAAAGCCTGGGCGACGCCGACCCGCAGGTGCAGCGCGCCGTGCTGCATTTGGACTTGTTTATGAGCGCGGTGTTTGCGCTGGAATATGTACTGCGCCTGTGGAGCTGCACGGCCGACCCGCAGTATGCCCACCCGATTAAGGGCCGCCTCAAATACGCCCTGACGCCGCTGATGATTATTGACCTGCTGGCCGTATCTCCGTTTTTTATCTTGGGCGCGGGCTATCTGCGCGCGTTGCGCGTGTTCCGCATTCTGATGCTGATGCGCTACACTGACGCCATACAGCTGATGAACACCGTAGTTACGCAGAAAAAATCCGAACTGATGATTTGCGGGGCGTTTATTCTGATGCTGTGGGTGTGGAGCGCGTTTATGATTTTCCGCGTGGAGCATGCGGCCCAGCCGCAGGTGTTTGCCAATATTTTGGACGCCCTGTGGTGGTCGGCCGAAACCTTCACCACGCTGGGTTACGGCGACAAATACCCCGTTACCCTGTTCGGGCGCATGGTGGCCGTCATTACAGTAGCCATGGGACTGGTGCTGTTTGCCATCACCACGGCGGTGTTGACGGCTGGCATCGTGCAGGAAATACAAAAATTTGAAAAGCGCAAACAAAAGCCGCCGCAGGTGTAAAAAACGGCCGGACACCCTTTGACAAAAACCCCGCTCGCAGGAGCGGGGGCAGAGAAACGGAAAATACGGCTTTATCCGAACAGGCCGCCGTCCTTTTCAGCGGCGGGAGAGGAGGGCGGCTCTTTCTCCGGCAAGGCCGAGCGGGAGGGGGCGTCTTTCTCCAACGCTTTGCCGCGGCTCTTGGCGCCGTTATAGTTATAATTCATGCGCTTTAAAAGGCGGGCGTTTTCTTTGGTAACGGGTGCCTCGTACACGTCTATAATGCGCTGGGCCACGGGCAGCAGGGCGCCTTTGTTGCCGTCAATATGCCCGCGGGCGGTTTTCACGGCGTCATAGGCGTTGGATACGGCGGACTCCGCCTTGGCAAAATTCACCAAAAAGTCGTTGAACTTTTCCATGAGCTTTAAAATATCTTCTTTCAGGTCGTCCATGTATTCGTGTTGTTTGTCTATATCCCAGAGTTTGGACACCATTTTCAGCGTGCTCATCAGCGACGTGGCCGACACCAGGGCGATATTGTTTTTCCAGGCCTCGTTGAGCACGTCCGGATCTTCGGACACGGCGGCCAGCAGAGCGCTTTCGGGATAGACAAACATCAGCGTATAGTCCGGCTGAACTTTGTCGCCGGTTTCCTGGAATTTTTTGTAATACTTTTTGGCCGAAAGGTCGCGTATGGTTTTTTTCACGTCCTTGACGTGCGCGTCCAGCAGGGCGGCCTTTTTGTCGGGGTCCTGTTCGTTGTAATAATCCACATAATGGTTAAAAATGGTTTTGGAATCCACCACAATCCAGCGGTCCGCCGGCAGGGCAATCTGTACGTCCACGCGTTTGCCTTCTTCGGACACCTGTTCAAAATAATCCAGCCCGCGCTTGAGGCCCGCGCTGTCCAAAATATGGCGCAGGGCTTCCTCGCCCCAGCTGCCGCGCACGATGGCCTCGCCTTTAATGGCGTTGGCCAGGCTGACGGCGCTTTGGTCCACTTTTTCGGTGGATTTAATCACATCGGCCAGGCCCTTTTCCAGGCGGGCCTGCTTTTCCGAAGTGACGCGTTCCATATCGTTGACTTTTTTAACAAATGTTTCCAGCTGCAGGGTCAGCGGTTTTAGCGCTTCGGCGTTTTTACTTTCCAGGCCCTTGCTTTTTTCTTCCAGGATTTTGGAGGCCAAATCGGCAAACTGCGCGCGGTAAGTGGCGGCCAGCTCGCCAAAGTTTTTTTCCACCAAGGCGCGTTCTTTTTCCAGCGAAGCGGCCTGCTCGCGCAGGCGGGCGTTGTCGGCGTTTAAATCGGCGTTTTGCCGCTGCTGTTCCAGCAGGTTTTGCTGCATCTGCGCGCAGGACATAACCTGCGACTCGGCTATTTTTACACGGGACGAAAGCCACAAATACGCCCCCAGAAAGCCCAGTGCACAGCCCGCCAAAACAGATAACAATGTAGATAAAACGGTCATAATTTCTCCTTTCGTCTTTTTTACATCATAACAATTTTAAACGCCCCGCGGAAAAGAGAAAAAACTTGCTATTTTCCGGCCCAGTTTTTATAAAATATAAGTATCTTACTAGAGAGGAAACACCCATGAAAAAACTACTGACGCTGTCCGTTCTTTCCGTTCTGTGCCTGGCCGCCGGCTGCGCGACCACCGGCACGTCTTCCGCTTCTTCGGCCAATACGCCGATGACGCTGGACGAAGCCTTGCAAAAATCGGCCGAAACGCGCCAGAAACTGCAGGAGGCCAAACAGGCTTACCAGGACGCCAAAGCCGCCGCCGAAGCCAGCCAAGAAAATGACAGCAGCTTCTCTACGGAACTGGCCAAACAGAAAGTCCAAAGCCAGATTGAAGAATCCAAAGCCAAACTGGAAGCCGAAAAAGAAGCCTGGAAAGACGTACTTAGCAATTAATATTCCTTCCAACCAAAAACCCCGCTGAAAAGCGGGGTTTTTCTTGCGACAACAAACATGGGTTATTTGGCGGGTTCGCCCTCGGGGCCCGGAGGAGGGGGAGGAAGCATCGGCCCGTCCATTTGCGGTCCCATCGGTCCGCGGGGCATGGGCCCCATGCGTCCGTGGCTCATCAGCGCTTCGGCCAAATCGCCGTCCTCGGCAATGATTTCATCGGTCATTTTTTCCACCCAGGCCGTTTTGGCGGCGGGTTCCTGCTCTTTGGCCAGGCCTTCTTTCATGCGGGCCAGACGCTGTTCAAAGTCCTGCAAACCTTCGGCACGAATAGCGATTTGCTCTTCACGCACCTGTTCCAGCACTTCACCGATGTCTTTGCGCAGAGAAGCCTGTTTTTTGCTGCCGTCCTTGGCAGATTTATATTCTTTCACGAGTTTTTCCAATTTTTCCTCGTTGGCTTTAAACTGCGCCTTGCGCGCTTTGCGCTGTTCTTTGGCGGCCTTGAGCTGCGCCTGCATTTCCTCGCTCATTTTGGGCGCCTTTTTCATTTTCATTTCCTGGCGGGGCTTGCCGTCCCGCTTCGGGGGGCAATTGTCCCCTTCGCATTTGGGCTGCGCAAACACCGGCGCACAAAACGCCAGAAGCGTACCCAATACCAGTAATTTTTTCATGTTTCCTCCTTCTTAGAACTTATTTTCAAAGGCTTCAAAATCCGCCGCAAAGCTGTTATATTCATCATCCGCTTCCACGGAAATAGAAGCCATCAGGTCGGTTCTGTCGTCTGCCAAACGATGCATACGCGGCCCCGACACAAAGAAAAACACACCCAACGCCACCACCAGCCCCGTGGCCAGCGCAGGACGCAGCACCCGCCGCCACCAGCCCGTCCGCCGGCGTGCATCCAGCGCGGCCTGCACGGCATGCTGCGGCGCGGCCGCGGGGACTAAAGCCTGCTGCATTTGGCGTAAAAAGGCCAAATCTTTTTGACAGTGCGCACATGACTGTAAATGTTTTTCAAAGGCGGCTGTATGGGCCGGATCCAACTCGCCGTAAAAATACAAGCTGACGTTTTCACATTCACGGTTCATATTAAGCCTCCTCCTTTAAAAGTTTCTGCATCTTCTGCACGCCGCGGTAATGGTCCACCAGTACCGTGCCCAAAGGACGGCCCAACAGCTCCGCAGCTTCGCGGAAGGTCATATATTGCTTAAGATAAATGGCTTCCCTCTGTCTGGGGGGAAGGCGCAGGGACGCATTGCGTATACGAGCGGCCAGTTCTTCCTGCTCCAGCTTTTCCAGCGGCTGGGGGTCGTCGCCCGCCAGGCCGTCATGCAGGTAAGGGTTGCCTTCTTCATCCGTATCATCCAAAGAAAACATTTTATTTCCGTCCCTGAAAAAATTTAATATCCGATTGCGCGCGGAAGTGAATAAATAACTTTTCAGTTTTCCTTCTGGATGATATTCTTTAATACGGCGGTAAAAATTCAAAAACACTTCCTGGAAAATATCATCCGCCGCGCCTTCGTCGCGCACCATGACCAGGATATACTGATACAAAATATTTTTGTACCGGTATACCAGTTCATTAAAACACGTTTCGTCGCCGTTTTGGAAACCAGCCACCAATTCATCATCGCTGCGCGCGTTCATTTTTTCTCCACGCATATATAACCCGCGGGGAGCGGATTTTATTGCACTTTTTATTAAGGTAGCAAAAAGGCCTCCTCGTGCGCGAGCAAAAAAGGGGAAGAAAAGAGGGGGAAGGTAAGCCGCGAAAAACAAAAAAAGGGCTTAAATTTGGAAAATCCCTGATTTTTCAAATTTGAGCGCTATTCGCGCCGTAAGTTGCCCCGCAGAATAATGGCAGTTATTTAAGGGGCAAGTCGGTGCGAAGAGGGCCAAATTTGGAAAACAGTTGGCCCACACCAAGACCGGCAACTGAAAAAACCGTTTACAAGTGCCGTCCCGCGTAACTGAAAAATAAGCGCCGGCGGCATGATTTTGGAAATTTGAGATGATAAAGCCCCGCTTAGTTGCGCCGCCGCGTAATGGCAGTTACGTAAGGCGCAAGGCGGGGCTTTAGGGCTCTAATTTACAAAATTGTTTGCATCCAATCAGACGCCACAACCGCGGAAGCTGTCTATCCTATTCGTAGCGCAGGGCGTCTATCGGCGTCAGTTTGGAAGCCTTATAGGCCGGATAATAGCCGAAAAATATCCCCGTCGCGGCTGAAAAACCGAATGACACCAAAATAGCCGTTACATTCATCTGCGCCGGAATGGTGGTACTGTTTGCCGCCACAATCAGCGTAGCCGCTATGCCCAGCGCCACGCCGATCAGCCCGCCGATGCAGGAGAGCGTCACCGCCTCGGCCAAAAATTGCAGGCGGATATCGGCGCTGGTCGCGCCGATAGCCATGCGAATGCCGATTTCGCGCGTGCGCTCCGTGACGGACACGAGCATAATGTTCATTACCCCGATGCCGCCCACCAGCAGGGACACCGCGCCGATCACACCCAGCAGAATACCCATGGTTTTGCCGGCGCTTTTGGCCTCTTCCACAAACGAGGCAAAGTCGTCTATCTGAAAATCGTCCGGTTTGAGCGGATGAATTTTGTGCGTATTGCGCACGGCGTTGGCAATAGCTTCCTTGGTTTCTTCAATGGTGTTAAAGTCCTTCACGCGGATAATCACGCGGTCCAGCGCGCGGCGGTCTTCACTGTTCCAGCCGGTATTCATTTTTACCTTGCCTGTCGTATAAGGAATTAAGGCTCCCTCGTCCATGTCAAAGCCAAAACCGCCCTGTCCGTTTTTCTTCATTACGCCGATAACCGTAAACGGAATATCTTCAAAAATAACAGTCTTGCCCACGGCGTCCACATCGTTAAAAATGGTTTCCGCGGCCGTGGCTCCCAAAACGGCCACCTGAGCATAATTGCTGACTTCTTTTTCCGTAAACTCGCGCCCTTCGTCCAGCTCCCAATCATAGGTACGAAAAATATCCGTATCCGTAGCCAACACGCTGACGGACGTAGACGTATAACCGTATTCCACCGTAAAACCGGAGTTGATATACGGCGCGGCGGCTTCCACCCCGTCTATACGGCGTATGGCGCGCACGTCGTCCATGGTAACGTCTTTGGGGGAGGAAATGCTCTCGTCCAGATCCCACGGCTGGCGCAGGAAAAGCACATTGGTGCCGAAACGCGAGAAACGCTCCGTCATTTCCTGCTGCGTGCCCGAGCCCACGGCCAGCATGGTAATCACGGCCGCCACGCCGATAACGATGCCCAGGCTGGTCAGCGCCGAGCGCATTTTGTTGGCAAAAATGGCTTTGACGGAAATGCGGAAAACGGAAATCAGGGTGTCCATCATTTGTGTTTTACCTCGTCGCTTATTTTCTGCCCGTCGCGGAATGTAATCAGCCGGCCGGCGTATTCGGCGATATCGGGCTCGTGGGTAATCAAAATAATCGTTTTGCCCAGTTCTTTATTTAACCGTGTAAACAAATCCATGACTTCAATGCTCATCTTCGTATCCAGGTTGCCGGTGGGCTCGTCGGCAAAGATAATGGGCGCATCGCACACCAGGCTGCGCGCAATGGCCACGCGCTGCTGCTGCCCGCCGGAAAGCTGGTTGGGCATATGGTAGGCCCGTTTTTCCAGTCCGACGGCTTTTAAAGCCTCCAGGGCCTTTTCCTTGCGCAAATGGGAAGGGGTATGGTTGTACACCATGGGCAGCTCCACATTTTCCAGCGCGGTGGTGCGGCTGATCAGGTTAAACCCCTGGAACACAAAGCCGATTTTGCGGTTGCGCACGCCGGCCAATTTGGACAAATCCGTCGCGGTCACGTCTATGCCGTCCAAAATATACTTACCTTTGGTCGGCTTGTCCAGGCAGCCCAGAATATTCATAAAGGTAGATTTCCCGCTGCCCGAAGGCCCCATGACGGCCACAAACTCCCCGCGCTCTATGGACACGCTCACCCCTTGCAGGGCGTGCACCTCCACGTCCCCCACGACATAGGTTTTATACAGGTCCGTGGTTTCAATCAGGCTCATTTATCTTCTGCCTCCCGGACCGCGCGGGCGAGAACTGTTTGCAATGGCGGCCGAAGTATGACCGCGTTCGGCAAGAACCACTTTATCGCCTTCTTTTAAATCGCCTTCCGTAATTTCGGTTACATTTTCAGCAATAATGCCGATGGAAACGTCCACCCGCCTCGGCTGTTCGTTTTCAGACGGCAGCACCCAGACGCCGGTTTTGTCATATTTCTGGGTGTTGAAAGACGGCGCAAAACGCAGGGCCTCATTGGGCACCAGCAGTACGCCTTTTTTATCAGTGGTAATAATGGTAATGGTGGCCGTCATACCGGGCATAAATTTGCCTTCTTCGTTGTCCACGTCAATCACCACGGTGTAGGTGGTGGAACTGGACGAGGTGCTGGAAGAACTGGAAGACGTGGAGGAAGTATAATTTGTGCGGACCTGGCGCACCACACCGCTGAATTTTTCATCGGGGTAGCCGTCCAGCGTAAACTGGGCGGTCTGCCCTTCCTTTATTTTTACCACGTCGGCCTCGGATACTTTGGCCTCAATCTGCATTTTGGTCAAATCTTCGGCCAGCGTAAACATTTCCGGCGTGGAATAACCGGCGGTAAGGGATTGGCCTTCGCTGACTTTTTTGGTCAGCACCATGCCGTCCACGGGGGACACGATGCGCGTATTGTCCAAATCTTTCTTGGCGCTGTCCAGGCTGGCTTGCGCCTGAATGACGCGCGATTCGGCGGAATTTAAGGAACTTTTGGCCGTGGCATATTCCAACTCATACTGTTCCAAATCCGTTTTTGCCACATATTCTTTTTCATACAAAGACTGGTAGCGGCGCAGGTTAATGTCGGCCAAATTATACGTCACTTTGGCCGCTTCCAGTTCTTCTTTGGCGGAAGAGAGGCTGGCTACGGCTTGGTCATAGTTGGCCTGGATTTGCGTCGGGTCAATCAGCGCCATTAAATCGCCTTTTTTCACCGGCGTATTATAATCCACATAAATTTCCAAAATTTCACCCGATACCAGCGCCCCTACTTCGGTCGTATTGACCGGAGCAATGGGGCCGGAGGCCTCCACCTGGTCCACGATATCGCCTTTCTTGACGGGGGCCGTCGTATACAGCGGCGCTTCTTTGGGGGTAAAAAACAGCTTCCATGCGCCAAAAGCCAGCGCGCAAAGCACCAGTAAAATCAGGATTTTTTTGAATTTGGACAAACCCTTAAACCAATGCCACATACGGGAAAAAATATTTTTCTTTTTCATATTATCTTGTACCCATCGCTTGTTTAAGTTCCGCCAGCGCCACGGCATAATCGTAACGGGCGGTCAGCAAACTCAATTCCGAATCGGTATACGCCACTTCCGCGTCTTTCAGGGCAATCATATCGTCTATCCCTTCATTATAGCGGCCCTGTGCCAGCTCCAGGTTTTCTTTGGCGCGCTCCACGGTAGACTCGGCCACCGGAATGCTTTCCGCCGCTTCGTTAAGCGCAATAAAAGCGTTCTGCACTTCCATAAATACGTCGTTGGCCAGGCTGCGGTCACTGTTCTGTGCAGACGACAGATTAATGCGCGCCTGCTTGACCCCGTTATACACGCGCAGGGCGCTGAAAATAGGAATTTCCACACCGGCGTACAGACGCGTCTGGTCATTGTCCAGGCGAAACTCATCGCCGCTTTTACTAAACGACGCTCCCAATGTAAACGTGGGCCAGTAGGCGGCTTTGGCCTGGTTCAATGCTATTTCGCTGATTTGTAAAGCGGTTTTGGAAGAACGCACATCGGGACGGTTGGCATATGCCTGGGCCAGGGCTTCTTCAAAGGTCAGCGTGAACGGCTCGGCCTCAATGGTATCGTCCAAAACAAACGGTTTATTGCGCGTTACGCCCATGACATTAGCCAAATTAGAGGTTTGCGTTTTAACGGCGTTTTTGGCGCGGATCAGACTTAAAACCTCATTATTCAGGTTTACTTCCGCCGTCGTCACGTCCACTTTGGGGCGAAGGCCTTCATCGTAAAAGGCCTTGGTGCGGTCATATTGCTCCTGATACAAATCGCGCGACTGCGTACGTATGACTACCGTACGCTGGGCAGAAAGCAAGGCATAATAGGCGCTTTTTACCTGGGCAATGATTTCATTTTCCGTATCACACAAATCCATCCGGGCGCGCTGTAATTCCAATTTTTGCGTTTTTATTTCACGCACCAAATCGGTAATGCCCGAAATGGACAAATCCGCATTGACGGAAGCGGTGGTGTCGCCGCTGTCACTGCGGGCGGCGGGGGGAATTTTGGAATTGGTATATTCCTGCTGCGCCGAAAAAGAAGCCGTGGGTAAAAAGGCCGCTTTGGCGTTGGAAAGCGTCACGGCAGCCGATTCCACGGCCAGCTGCGCGCTGATTACACGCGGGCTGTTGGCCAGCGCGATGCGCACACAGTCATGCACGGTCAGCTTTTCGTCCAAAGACGGCAGCGGCGCGTCCGGATCCGGCAAAGCAGCCAGCGCGGCGGCCGCTTCCGCCTGAGCCTGCTGTAAAAGCGGCGCGGCCTGGCTTTGGTCCACGGACACATTTTCTTCCTGTGTGCCGGCGGCCTGGGCAGGAGAAAGAACCGTCTGTCCGTCAGATGTATCTGCGGAAGATGACGGGGCCCCCTGCGGCTGGGGCAGCTGGGCCCAAGCGGAAACGGCCGTTAGCCAAACAACGGAAATAAGAGCGGAAAATAGCTTTTTCATTTTCAATATTATATAAATAAATGTATTTTTTTCGTAAATTTTTTACGGTCTTTTTATTACCATGAACTATATATAAACACACGGAGCGGCCTTTTTATTGCACCCATAAACCTCCGCTCCCGAAAACGCCGTATTTATATATAATAGAAATATGTGGAAACCGATTGTACTGCTGATTTGTTCCAATTTATTTATGACGGCCGCTTGGTACGGACATCTGAAATTTAAAAGTACGGTCTTATGGACGGTCATTTTAGTCAGCTGGGGGATTGCCTTTTTTGAATACTGCCTGCAGGTGCCGGCCAACCGCATCGGCAGCGGGTATTTTACGGTCACGCAGCTGAAAGTAATGCAGGAAGTCATCACCCTGGCCGTGTTTACGGTGTTTTCCGTTTTGTATTTTCATGAGCATTTCCGCTGGAACCACCTGGCCGCTTTTTGCCTGCTGGTGGGAGCGGTGTTTTTAACTTTTAAACAATGGTAGAGGAGCCCCATGAAAAATAAACATAAACTCTTTACCCAAATGGCCGAACTTGTGGCCGGCCAGTCCACCTGCTGCCGCATGCAGGTGGGAGCCATACTGGTCAAAGACAGCCGCGTCATCAGCATCGGTTTTAACGGTACCCCGTCCGGACAGGAACACTGCGAGGACCATTTTGCACGGCTTTACGAAACGGATTTTAAAGACCAGTTCCCTACTTATGAAGAATACCGCGCCAGCCGCACGTTTTACGACGCGCACGGGAAATGGTCCATTGAAAACGAACTGCACGCGGAGCAAAACGCCATTTTATTCGCGGCCAAAAACGGCATTTCCACCGCGGGGAGCACGCTGTATGTGACCTATTCGCCGTGCGTACACTGCGCCAAAGTAATTATTACGGCGGGGATTGTGCGCGTGTTTTATAAACACCTCTATGACCGCAGCCAGGACGGATTGATACTGCTGGGAAAAAACGGCATTGAGTGCCGCCAGCTGACCGAACAGGAGCTGGCCTGATTTATCCAAACAAAACCCCGCCGAAAAGGCGGGGTTTTTGATATCGGAGCAAACTAAATAATGCGCGCTTTTTGCAAACTGTCCAGCACTTCATCGCTTAACGGGGCCAGAATGTCAGGCTCGCAACAAACGCAGCAGGCGGCGCGGTTGGCTTCTTCATTGACGGCCTGCAAATCCGCCCCGTTTAAAATGCCCAGGCACAGCACCACGGAAAATGCTTCCCCGCTGCCGGAACCGTTGACGAACTGATCGGCGTAGAAACCGCCGCATTCATAAATTTTCCCCCGGGTAAAAAGCAAGCTGCCGTCTTCTCCGCGCGTCAACGCAATACAGCGCAGCGCCGGATAACGCTCCATAAGCACTTTGGCCACACTTTCACCGTCCGCGCCGTCCATTCCCAGCCAGCGCGCCACAACGGGCAGCTCGGAACGGCTCATCTTGGCCGCCGAGGCCCGCCGAAAGGACTGTTCCAATATTTCCGAAGAATAATAAGGATAGCGTAAATGCAAGTCAAACAGACGCAAAGCGTCCGGCGCGGCGGCGTCTAAAAATTCATATATTGTTTTGCGGGACTCTTCCGCGCGCTGGGCCACGGTGCCGAAAATAACGGCATTTACTTTTCCGGCCAGCTCCGCCCAGGAAGGAGTCATTTGCAAATGGTCCCATGCCACATCTTCCAAAAAATGGTATATGGCTTTGCCGTTGGCGTCATAATGCACGCGGACCTCTCCCGTGGGCTGCGCGGGATTTTTTACCACATAGTCAGCCGGCAAACGCCTCTCCTGCAAATCACGCAGCACACGACGGCCGTGTTTATCCTCTCCGACGGCAGAAAGCAGCCAGCCCTGCGCCCCCGTTTCCGCGCAATACCATGCCGCGGCCGCCGGCGCGCCGCCCAGGCGGGCGCCCGTGGGCAGTAAATCCAACAGAACTTCCCCTATTGACGCAATTTGCCACATGGGTCTTCCTCCTTGTTTACCATACAATATTTACCGGCAGGGCGCAAATTTCCAAATTTCGCGCTTTTTTACTATAATAAATATTATGCAAAATACAAACACCAACCAAGAGTCTTTATCTTTGTTTATTTCCAAATTTATTGACGGCTGCAAGGCCCATAAAAAACCGCTGTTGACCGCACTGATTATTATTGTGGTGGCGGCGGGGGGAATTGCCTGGTTCGTCTCCCACAGGGAAAAAACCCTGCAAAATTCCTGGGCGCTGTTTTATGACGCCCAGCTAACGCTGCTGTCCCAGGGGCAGGACGCTGGTTTTGACGCATTTGACCGCCTGAATACGCAATACCCGAATAC
>DWVB01000073.1 GCA_019120455.1 Candidatus Avelusimicrobium excrementipullorum | reverse complement strand
AAAAAAAAAAAACAATGCAAGGCCTTTTAAAACGACCACACCAAAAACCCCGCTTTTCAGCGGGGTTTTTAGAAGATTTATAGGCCGTTTAGTATCCCATGGAAGCGCAAAGCCGCTCACATTTGGGATGTGTGCCGGAACATTCTATTACGCCGGGTTTGTTTGAGTGGTCCAAATACATCCAAAAAAGACAGCCGTTTGTAGCTCCCGAGGAACAGTTGCTTCCCAGACCGCCCAACACCACCCAGCCGCTGGCAGTTGTGGGGGAAGACAACGCATCCAAACAGGTGCCGTTGGAATAATCCGCCTGTCCTACAGACAAGCTGGCCCGCAAATCCGGCGTGGGAATCTGTACATCCAAGGCCGTCAAATCGTCCGTATAGCTTCCGTTGGACATATAATATACTTCTTCCGCATCTTTAATGCTTTTTAACAGGGGGAGCATGGTGCTCATACGGGTTTTCAGCACGGCTATTTCATACTGCGGCAAAGCCACCGCCGCCAAAATGCCGATAATTAAAACAACAACTAACAACTCTATTAACGTAAATCCCGTGTTTTTGCGCATACAGACTCCTTTCCTTCACAGACAGATAGAAAGAGTATAGCAAAAAAAACACCGCCAGCTTCTTTAATAGAAAATTCTTTTCCCTTCACGCTAACCCGACGATAAGCCCTACACGGAGCAAAATATACAAAGGGAAGCGGCTTATTTCAACATTTGCAAAATATCTTCCGGCTTTTCCGCCATATATTTAGGGTGATAGGCGGCCAGCTCTTCCCGTGTGCGGAAGCCCCATGTTACGGCGCAGGCGTCCACACCGGCATTGCGGGCGGTTTGCATATCCACGTCGGAATCCCCCACATACAGCGTATCCGGCTCCCTGATGGCGGTTTGGCGCAAAATGTCTTTGACAAAAAGCGGGTCCGGCTTGGTAGGCAGCCCGTCGCGCTGGCCCAGCACGGCGGAAAAAGCAATTTGCGGGAAATAATGTTTTACCAGTTCCGCCGTGGCGGCCTGGTATTTGTTGGAAGCGACGGCCACTTTGAGCCCTTGTTTTTGCAAAGTCTCCAGCAACGAGGGAATACCGTCATAAGGTTTTGTCAGTTCCGTTCCGTGGGCGTCATAATACGGCACGAACAACTCCCGCACGCGCAGGACATTTTCCTGCGTACGCGCGGCCTCGGGCAGAGCCCGTTCAAACAATTTGTTAATGCCGTTGCCCACAAAACGCAGATAAGCCTGCGTCGGGTGCACGGGATAATGCAGCTTTTCCAAAGCCTGGTTGGTGGCGGCAGCCAAATCGGCGATGGTATTTAAAAGGGTTCCGTCCAAATCAAAAATAACCAGTTTTTTCATATGTATATTTTAGGAATTTTGAAACAGGAAAAAAACAGAGAACCAAACATGGCAAAAACTAAATCTGGGAAATTGTCGGCTGGTATTTGCCCGGCAACTAAGTCAGCCGTACAAGTGCTGTCCCGCGCAACTGAAAAACACGCACTAGCAAGCATGATTTTGAAAATTTGAGATGATTTTGCCGGATGTAGTTGCCGCGCCGCATAGCGTCAGCTATGTGAGCGGCAAGAGACGGCAAAAGCGCTTAAATTTAGAAAATTGTTGGAAGATATCTGACCGGCAACTGAATCAGCCGTTATAAATACTTCTTGTAGAAATCCGCCAGCCGCTGCTTATATTCATACCCGCCCACTTCGGCGCATTTATTATGTTTGGCTCCGGGCACCAGCCAAATTTCTTTGGGCTCGCCGGCACATTTAAACAGCATTTTGGCCTGGGCGGCGGGTACCAGATTGTCATAGCGTCCGTGAATGATAAACACCGGCCGCGGGGCGATTTTGGGGATATTATATTTGGGACTGTACCGCTCCGGATTGGCCGCTAGATTGCGGCGCATATAATGCAGCACAATGGGCATCAGCGGGAAATACGGCACTTTGTTGTGCACCCACGCCCAGCGGGACACCACGCGGCGGAACGAATAATAGGACGCTTCCGCCACCACGCATTTGATTTCGGGGTTTTGCGCCGCTTCGCAAATGGCCACCATTCCGCCCATGGATAAGCCGTAAAGACCGATTTTTTCACAGGCAAAAGGACGTGTGTCTTTTAAAAATTGAATGGCCGCCTGCAAATCTTTCACTTCCAAATAACCAATGGAACTGACGGTACCGCCACTTTCCCCCAGCGCGCGGAAATCAAAATACATCAGGTTATAGCCCAGGTCATGCAGGAAATACGTATTTTTAAACACGTCGCCGCGATTCATGCCCCAGCCGTGCATCAGAATAATGGTTTTGTCCGACGACGGATTGGGGATAAACCACCCCTTAATCTGCACGCCGTCTTCCGTCTTAAAATATACATTTTCAAAAGGCAGTTTATACTGGTCCGGCCACACGTCCAGCGGTTTGCGCTTGGCCGCCGGATGAAGGGCCTTTTTGGCAATGCGCGCACAGCCCCACACCGTACCCAGCACGATGAGAATTAACACGACCAGAATAATCAGTATAACGGAAAGCATATGTTTATTTTATAAAATATCCCGCCATACGCGCAGGCCGCTTCAGCGCGCCAGCACGCGTTTAAACGCGCGCGGCAGTTCGTCCGCCACATCCGACGCCAATACGCAGCGGTCCGTCAGGCGTTTGGCGGCCAAATCCCCGCACAGGCCGTGCAAATATGCCCCGCACACGGCGGCCTTTAAAGCGGTTTTAAGGCTAAAGCCTTCCGCCGTGCCCGACTGCGCCCACAAACCGGCAATCATGCCGCCCAGCGTATCGCCGCTGCCGGCTTTGGCCAGCGCGGGGCCGCCCGTCGGATTAATATACACGGCTTTGCCGTCCGTAATAACGGTGTGAAAGCCTTTCAGCAGCGTAACGCCGACCGTCCGCGCGCACAGGGCTTTGGCGGCGCGCACACGGCCCGCCTCACCCGTGGGGACGGATTGTTTAAGCAGGCGTTTCATCTCTCCCGGGTGCGGCGTACACACCAGCGGGAAACGTCCGCCCAAAATCTCCGCAAAATCTTTCTGCCGCGAAAGCGCGTTTAAGGCGTCGGCATCTATAACGGAAGGCAGGGTGTTTTCTTTTAAAAAAGGAATAATAAACGGCGCATCGGAAAGCCCGGGGCCTATCAGCAACAGGGAAGGCTGAAACTGCAAAATAAACTTTTGCAATACGGGCACGGCGCGCACGGACGCCAGGCCTTCTTTTTCCGGCAGGGGCAGCGTCAGCATTTCGGGCAGAGCCGCGGCGGCGACGCATTGGCGGCTTTTGGGCAAAGCCAAGGTAACCAGCCCCGCGCCCGTTTTCAGCACGGCGCGTGCGCACAGCACCCCCGCACCGGCCATTTTTTCAGAGCCCGCTATGACAAGCACGCGCCCGAACGTGCCTTTGTTGGCGTTTTTCGGGCGCGGCGGCAAAAAGGATTTCACCAGCGCACGCGTACTGCGCATAATTCTCCTTATTCCACGGTCACGCTCTTGGCCA
>DWVB01000072.1 GCA_019120455.1 Candidatus Avelusimicrobium excrementipullorum | reverse complement strand
GACCCCACCAAGGTGGACCGCTCCGCCGCGTATATGGCGCGCTACATCGCCAAAAATATAGTGGCGGCCAAGCTGGCCAAAGAATGCACGGTGCAAATCGCTTACGCCATCGGCAAAGAAGATCCCGTGGGCTTTTATGTGGATACGGACGGCACGGGCAAAATCCCCGATGAAAAACTGGCCGATATCGCACGCAAAATTTTCCCGATGACGCCCAAGGGGATTATTGAGCATTTTAAACTCAGAAATCCCATCTATTTGCAGACGGCTGCGGGAGGCCACTTCGGCCGCAAGGAATTCCCGTGGGAAGCCACGGACAAAGTAAAAGCCCTTCAGGCCGCCGCCGCAAAATAAGTTTGCCGCAAAAAACCCCGCGCCTTAAATAAGACGCGGGGTTTTTTTACCGCTAAAGGTTTACATTAAATTTCCCATCACGATGTGAAAAGTTTCCCAATCACAGGCCTGCAACTCCACCAACAGGTTATAAATATTCGTCATATAATCCTGGCAAAGATAATGAAATTCTTTCCAGTTGGACACTTCGGGGTAGTCGGTCGCTTGATAAGCAAAAGAGCGCATATTTTCGGGCAGCACTTTTACCAGGGCATACATCAAAGCATGCTGGTGGCGGTCACCTTCCGTCATGGAAACGCCGGCCCCCGTCATGCGTTCTATATCTTCGCTGGTATAATAGCCTTCCATAAAATTGACGCCTTCAAAATACATTTTGATTCCGTCGCCCACGTCGGCTTTTGTCAGGCTGATATAGCCGGCGTTTTGCAGACGGTCCAGCACGCCCTGCACCAAGGCGGGGATTTCTTTCATCTGCTGCTGCGTCAAATGGGGATTAAAGCCTTTATATTCTTCCTGCACCTGGTTCATGCGGGCGCGCAAAGCCGCCTGTTCCGCCGCCGCGGCCACCTCGTCCGCCGTCACGGCATAGGCACACGCCGTACCAAACAAAAGAGCAACCCCCAGCAAAACCGTCTTTTTCATGTTCATATACAAACTCCTTTTATAAGCTTACTTCTAGCATAAAATTTTTACCGCCGCAAAACAAGAGAAAAAAGACCCAGACAGTACTGGGTCTTTAGACCTGAAAAGATTAACTTTAGAAACGCAGGGAAACGGACGCCTCCGCCCCTAAACCGTAATAGGCGTAATTGGCGGCCAGACTCAAATCCAAATAAGAAGGCAGCTTAAAGTTCAGCCCCACCGTGGCGCGCGCCGTGGCGGCGTATTCGTTGTCGCCGACCAGCTCGGGGGCGTTGTCGGCCTGGTTAATGTGCAAGGTCGTGTAGTCCACCCCGCCGCCGATGTACGGTACGAAATATTTAAATTTCATGGACAGCACCAAGCTGGCATTATAATGCGTGGCCGAAAAGTCCCGCGCGCTGGCACTGTGCGCAGACACTACCAGCATCGGCTGGAAAGAGCCCAACATTTCATTGGGGCGCGTAATGCCCCAGCGCAGGCCGCCGCCGGCAATCGTCATGCCTTCATAGCTGCTGGCGCGGATAAATCCGTCCAGGCGGAACGGCATGCCGATATCGGCCTGAATCCACGGGTAAAACACTTCGCCCACTTCGTCACGCTCGCCCAGCGCGGTATGCGTGGTGTCGTTTTTGCCTTTGCTCATTTTAAAAATCATGGTGCCGCGCGGCCCGATTTGAAAACCGCCCCAGCCCAGCACGCGGCCGGTGGTGTAGGTGCCCGAACCCATCAGGCCGCCCAAGTCTTTGGTAAACGCGCGGACATTATCCTGCGACACATTGGCGGCGAAATCGTCCCAAATATTACGCGCCTGCACGGGCAGGCCTAATACGGCAACGGCCATAAAAGCCAATAAAATTTTTCTCATCGCTAACCTCTTACGTCCAGTATATCCGCTTTGCGCCGGTAACGCAAGCGTTTTTTATTCCGTAAAATCCACGCGCATGCCGGCCTTCACGCGCCCCCGCAGGGTGCCGCCGGCAAATTCCAGCGTCTGCACCGCACGGCGCACAATGGGGCTGATGCGCCAGGGCTTCATATTTTCCTTTACATACAGCACGGTACCGTCCTCGGCCAGGAAAAGTACGTCTATGGCAAAGCGCATAAAACACGTGTGTATCTGCGGGCACGGGGCCAGCAGCAGCGCCGTCCCCTGCGGCATGGACGGACGGAACATCAGGCCTTTAAGCCGCTTAAAGAAACTGCGCGCGCTTTCCACTTCCTGCGCCAGTACGTCGCCGTTTTCCAGCACGCATTTCATAAATTCTTCTCCGCCAGCCGGATTAAATATGTTTTTACCCGCTTTTCCAGCTTCCGGTCTTTAAAAACCGCCTCTGCAGGCGTTTTGACGGAAAATCCGTCCTTATTTTTAAACACCAGAAACGTCAGACTTATTTCACCGTTAAAATCCACATCGGCAATCAGCATGCGCTCATTGGTAAACGCCTTGCGGTAATCGGCGGAGACGAAACTGACTTTTTCCGCCGGATAACGGCAGTCCGCTTTGCACTGCAGCAGGAAATCATACAGGTCTTTGTCCAGCACTTTGACGTTTTTGTATTTCCCGCCCGAAAGCGGCAGTACCGGCACGCCGCCCTCGTTTTTTACATCTTTTACGTCAAATACGTTCCCGTAGGAAAAAGTGAAAGCGCACGCCGGCACGGCCAACAGACAGCACAACAGCGCCGGCGCGCACTTACGCCAAAACATTATTTGGGCTCCACCACGCGCTCCACATAAGCGCCGGTGCGGGTATCCACCAAAATTTTGTCGCCTTCGTTGATAAACAGCGGCACTTTGATTTCGGCGCCCGTTTCCAGCGTGGCCATTTTGGTCATATTGGCCACCGTGTCGCCTTTCACACCCGGCACGGTGGAAGCCACCGTCAGGGGCACTTTAATCGGCAGCTCCATATTGAGCAGTTCGCCGTTGATGTAAATGCCCGTGGTTTCCATATTGTCTTTCAAATATTTTTTCTGGTCTTTAAGTTTTTCCAGCGGCACGGACACCTGCTCATAGTTTTCGCTGTTCATAAATACGGCCATATCCCCTTCGTCGTACAAATAGGTAAAGGGGCGTTTTTCCACTTCCACTTCTTTAAATTTGTCTTCGGGCCGGTAGGCCGTTTCAATCAAAGAACCGGTGTGAATGTTGCGCAGTTTTACGCGCACCACGGCGCGGGCCTGGCTTTTGCGGTGATGCTGGAACTCTACGATTTCCACAATCTGTCCGTTCTCATCCTCAAAAATCAGTCCGTCGTGAAACTGAGTGGTGTTGATCATCTTGTACCTCTCTGCGGGCGGCCTTGCGGCGGGCCCGTTAATTTTGCGTCAAAAAGCCGCGCGGACTGTTATTTCCGCGCGGAATGTTTTTTTAATTGCGTCAAATTTTTGCTTCCGGTTTTAGTCACCAGGTAGCTGTCTTCCAGGCGCACGCCGAATTTGCCGGGCAAATAAATGCCGGGCTCCACGGTGACGATGAAATTTTCTTCCAGTTCCCCGACGGCGCCTTTGCGCTCGATGGGGGATTCGTGCACTTCCAGGCCGATGCCGTGGCCGGTGGTATGGATATAATACTTGCCGTAGCCGGCGTCTTCTATAACGTCGCGGGCGGCTTTGTCCACTTCCGCCACGGGCAGGTCCGCGCGCAAAAGCCCGTCCGCAGCCTGCTTGGCCATGGACACAATGTGCCAGATCTTCGTATATTCGGCGGGTTCTTTGTCCCCGTGCCACCAGCTGCGGGTAATATCGGAGCAATACCCCT
>DWVB01000071.1 GCA_019120455.1 Candidatus Avelusimicrobium excrementipullorum | reverse complement strand
GTTTTAAATTATCCCCCAGCAAAAAGCCCAGCGAGTACAGCATGCGGTTGCGCTCGGCGGGATCCTGCGGCGCGGCGGCAGACACGTCCGAAGCCGTTTCCGTGGAAGCCTGCGCCGTTTCCTGCGCGGCTGCGGGCCAGGCCAGCAAAAGCGTTAAAAGCAAAAACAGTGATTTTTTCATTTTTTTGTTCCTCTTCTATTATTTTGTTTTCAAATATTCCGTCAGGCGTTTGACGATTTCCGCCGAGGCCTTGTTCCCCACGCCTTCCATGCTTTTGCGCAGGGAATCGGCCTTGCGCCCCGTACCCGCGCGGTCATAGACGTTAAAACGCGCAAAGGTCGTCCCCGCCTGCAAATCCCGCAGGCTGACCGCCGCGCTGGTGGAAGCCCATATCAGGCCTTTGAGGCGTTCGGAGCCGTATCCGTCCACCTGTGCGTCCGCTTCCACGGACAGCAGCGCCGACGAATCTTCCGGCCCGACCACGCTTAAACCCATTTGGTTGACCGCGTCGGTAATCAGCGAAAGCAACACGGCGTTTTCTTCCCCGCGCACCACGGCGGCCACTTTGACGGAGGCCAGACGGTCATTATAAAGTTTTTTGTAGTTTTCAAAACGCTCTGTTTCATAGCCGCTTTGATTTTCACTGACAAAAACATACAAATCCTGCACCACATTGCGCTGTTTAATCAGCGGTTCCATGGCAAAAGCCGCCCGCAGGCCCGCAAATTTATCATCCGTGGCCTGCAGCTGCGAGGCCAGCGCCCCCAGCCGCGCGTCCAGCGCGTTGGCGGGCACCTGTAAAATCAGCTCCGCCGTCTGGCGTTTCAGCACGGCCAGCGCAAAATAATTCTTTTTATCCTTGCTGCTTTTGTCGCGCCAGACTTTATCTACGACAGCGTTGGCCATGATATCATTGATTTGCGTGATATCTTTGGCGTCCGGCACATTTTGGTAAAAACTCTGGCGCATATTGGCCAGCGCATCGGCCGAGGCCGCCTCTTTGTCCGCGCCTTCTCCGGCTACGACGTAATAGGCCTTTTGGTCATACTTGCCCATTTGGTAGCTGACCGTATTTTTATTGACGCCCGCGCAGGCGCAAAGCCCCAGGGCCGCCAGCAAAACCGTTATTTTTTTCATTTTCCCCTCACTTGGCCGTGCGGTAATGCAAATACACGCGCCCGCCGGCCGAAACCGGCACATTTTCAAAAGTATGTTCACCCACTATATTACCAAATCCGTCCCGAAAACGCAGGACAATATCCTGCCTTCCGGCAGGCACGTAAAAACGCGTCATGCGAAACTGCGCCGGCAGTGTAAACCACTGGCGCGTGTCGGCCTTTTCCGTAGCCGCGCCCAAAATACCCACCACCATTTCCGCCAGGCTTCCCGCGGAATCATTGTCCGCCGCATTGCCGACGGCGTGCCCCGCCTGCACCGCCGCCACACGCTTGGCCGCCGCGCGCAGGGCCAGACGCAGCAACGTGGCGGCTTCGTTTTCTTTCAAATCCGTTTCCGCCGCGCCGGACACGTCCCCCATCAGCACGGTGCGGTAAATGCGGCCGTCCCGAGTGACGGCTTCGGAAGTTTTAATCACATACGGCTGCGCCTGCAGGACGGGATAAGCCACGGTGATGGAATTGCCCAGCAGCCCCGTCATAATGGCGTTTTGAAGGGCGGGGTTCGCGTCTTGTCCTTCGTCCAGGGTTTGTATCAGCGGCCAAAGGCGGCCCCAGGCCACCTGAAAAGTCTGGCTGATTTTCAGCGGCATAACGCCGTTGGCGTGCACCAGCACCACTTCCCCCCAGCCTCTTACGGGAGCTTCAAATTCGGGCCTGACGGTTAAGCCGCCCGCACCGTTCAAAGCCGCATAGGCGTTTAAAGCGCGCGTGCGCGCAATGCGGGCGTCGTCAAGTTTGCCGGCAGATTCAAACACCAGGCTGGAAAAATATTGCACAAAAGGGTCGTCCCGCCAGCCTTTTTGTTTGCTTCCGCGCAGCTGGGCCAAATAAAAAACGGCCTTGTTGGCTTCCACCAGAGCGCCGGACACATCGCCCCTGTCCAAAAAGTTCATCGCGCGGTAATAGTATGTCAGCGCCCGTTCATACGGGGCGGGCTGGTAAGGAACCGTCAGGTCATTAATCAGATACTGCCCCGCATGTGCGGTAACGCTTTGGGTGAAAAGCGCGTCTATACGGTCCTGCGCCAGGGCAAAACGCGCGTCGCTTTGCGCGCTTTGGCCCGCGTCATGCAGTACGGTGCCCGTATCCAAATAATACAACAGGGAATCGCGTTTGGAATATTCTTTGTTTTTGGCGTCTTCCAGTTTTTGTTCCGCGGCGGCAAATTCCCCCGCGGCCAGCAGCTTGTTGACGTCTTTTTTATGGCGCAAAGAAGGCGCGCCGCACGCCGTGCAGCACAAAAGCACCGTCAACAGCGTAAACCAGCGCGCCTTCATAAAGTTACCAGCTTACTTTGCTTCTTTTTACGTATTTTTTAATTTGTTTCTGGCCGTTCCAGACAATTTGGTTGGTTTCAATGTCAATCAGTTTCATATTTACCTGATAGAACACCACGGCCTCTTTGCTCTGCGAATCCACGATGGAGTTCAGCACGCCCGAGAGCATATAGTCGGCGCCCACTTCGCGTCCGAAAGCCTTGCGCGTTTCTTCGGAGGCAAACTCGTCCTGCTCCAGCCTTTCCTGGCGCACTTCGCCGCGCTCGTCCTTGCTGGCCACAAACGCCACTTTGCCCGAATTAATCAGCGCACGCTGCATTTCCTCCACGAAAGCATTGGTATTAATATGTTCCATGCTGTCATTGGTCACCGTACCGACGATGACCGTCGGTTCTTTGCCCAGCCGCAGGGTGGCTTTGTTATACCAGCCGGAATTTAAACAGTCGTTAATCATTTCCTGGGCCACCATTTGCGAATCGGTGTCATTCCAGCGGCCGCTGACGTCTTTTATTTCGTGCGTGTCCAGACGCTCCACTTTGGTGCCGCAGGCAAACAAAAACGGCAACACCAGCAGCCCCATGCAAAGTTTTTTCATATTTTCAGCCTCCGTAATCCTGCTTATAAATCCATTTTGGAGCAAATCGCCGCACCGGCCAGAGAGCCGTCCTCATGGTTGCAGGTAATTTCCCCGCTTTCCAGCTCCACGGTAAACCATTTCGGATATTTGGTGTTGCTCACGCGGATTGTATCCGCTTCCTCCATCATAAAATCATAATGCGGGCAGTGCAGCACGGTTTGATTGTCCTTGACGGACGAAGGGCAGGAAAGCTCCAGCCCCAGCTGCGTAAAATCAGCCGTATAGAAACCGTTTTTCTCAAAAAAGACCTGCTCCGCGGCGGCCAGTTCTTTGGCGGTTTGGGCGGCCTGCTGTGCATGGCGTATATCTATTTTCTTCTGCCACTGCGGCCACATAAAAGCCACGCCGAAACCTACCACCAGAAAAATGCCCAACATAATTTTATGTACTATGCCGTCTTTATTCATTTCGTCTCCTTTTACAGGGGATTTTTTTATATTGTAGCAAAAGCAAAGCGCTTTTTAACGGGGCGCTTTCAGGGTTTTATGCCGCCCCAGCACTTCCGTAATGTAAAAATATTTAAAACGGCGGAAAAAAGGCGTCAGCCACGGCGAAAGCACCACCGTCAGCACCGCCAGAATAATCAGCCCTATGCCCAGGGCCACCGTACGGGTAAACGGCTCGCCAAACACCCATACACCCACGCCTACGGCGGTGAGCGACTCCATGGCTCCCAATACCGATGTGCGGGTGGACCCCAAATGTTTAATGGCATACACCAGCGTCATGTTGGAAGCCACCGTACACACCAGAGCCAGCAACGTCAGATTGACGTCGCTGCGCCAGTCCGGCACGCGCTGGAATTGCCCCGTACCCGCCGCAATCAGCAAAAGACCCGACGCGGCAAACTGGACAAACTTCTCGTTCATCAGATAGTCAAGGGAAACTTGCCGTTCCCATTGCCGTTTAAGCTTCAAAATCTTGTCCAAGGCGGCACAGCGGATAACAGTCTTGCAAAAGGCGTTG
>DWVB01000070.1 GCA_019120455.1 Candidatus Avelusimicrobium excrementipullorum | reverse complement strand
GTCCAGCGCGCCTACGGGGTCGGCTTCGTCAAAAGTGCCCGCTTTGGCCGTCAGCGTATACCACTGCCCGTCCAAATACATGCCGAACTGATGGCGTTTTTCGGGGCGCGCTTTTCCGCTGGCGTCCACGTCAAATTTTTCGCTGATTTCCCGCAGAAACTGCTCTTTGCTTCGCCCGTTTAAATCTTTGACCAGGCGGTTGTAATCCATCACATGCAGCTGCCCCGCGGGGAAAATGACCGCCAGGAAAAAATTGTAATTTTCCTGCCCCGTATGGTGCGGGTTTTCCGCTTTGCGTTTGCGCGCCACATTGGCGGCGGAGGCGGAGCGGTGGTGCCCGTCGGCGATGTAAAGCACGGGCCGGGCGTCAAAAATTTTGCGCACGGCGGCTATGTCTTTGTCGTCGTCCATGACCCACAGCGTGTGGCCTATGCCGTCCGGAGCGGTAAAATCATACGCGGGGGTTTTTTGCGTAATTTTTTGCACCAGTTCATCCATGGGCTTTTGGTCCGGATAGGTCAGAAACACGGGGCCCGTGGTGGCGTTTAAGGTGTCCACATGCCGCGTGCGGTCCGCCTCTTTGTCCTTGCGCGTCAGCTCGTGTTTGCGGATAATGCCTTGGTCGTATTCCTCCGCGCTGACGATGGCCACCAGGCCGTACTGCGTGCGTCCCTCCATGGTTTGCGCGTAAATGTAAAAGCAGGGTTTGCTGTCCTGTTTTAAAATACCGCGCTCAATGAATTTATCCAGGTTTTCGCGGCCTTTGGCGTATACCTGCTCATCGTATAAATCCACGCTTTCGGGCAGGTCAATTTCCGGCTTTTCCACATGCAGAAAAGAGAGCGGGTTGCCCCGGGCCATTTCGCGCGCTTCGCGCGAGTTAATCACGTCATAGGGCGGGCACGCCACCTGTTCGGCGCGGCCGTCGGGGCGGTACCCCCGGAAAGGTTTTACGGTAGCCATTTAGTTCACCTTATGCAAAAATTTGCCCGTCGCGGCATATTCGTTAATGATTTGCACCGTGCACTGCGCCACCGCGTCCTGCGCCTGGTCCGTGCTGGCGCCGATGTGATGCGTGCCGTAAATGTTTTCGGCTCCGGCGTAGGGGGCGTAATCAAAAGCCGTGTCGTTGGCTTTGGGCTCGGTTTCGTACACGTCCAGACCCGCTTTAATGCCTTTGGTTTTGACGGCTTCGGCCAAATCTTTGGCCACCACCAGCCCGCCGCGCGCGGCGTTAATGAAAATGGCGCCGTCTTTCATCGCGTCAAAAAATTTCTTGTTAAACAGGCCTTTGGTCTGCGGCGTTTCGGGCACGTGCACCGTAATTACGTCGCACATGGCGGCCAGCGTGTAAATATCCGGCTCCGGCGTTACGCCGGCGGCGCGGAACTCTTCGGCCTTGTCGTTGGGGTCATAAGCCACCACGTTCATGCCGAAGGCTTCGGCCCGTTTGGCCACCTCTTTGCCTATGGCGCCCAGCCCGATAATGCCCAGCGTGCGCCCGTAAAGCCCTTTGGCTTTGCCGTATTCGCTTTTGTTCCATTTGCCTTCGCGCAGGTCTTTGGTGTTGTGGTAAATGCGGCGGTCCAGCGCCAACATAAGCCCCAGGGTCAGCTCCGCCACGGCGATGGAGTTGGTGCCCGGGCAGTTGCACACCGCCACGCCTTTTTCGGCGGCATGTTTGACGTCAATGGTGTTGGTACCCGCCCCGGCGCGGATAATGAGTTTTAATTTTTTGCCCGCGTCTATAACGGTGGCCGGTACTTTGGTGCTGCGTACGATGAGTATGTCTTCGTCCGCTATAGCCCCGACCAGGGAGTTTTCGTCCAAAGACGGATCGGAGGTAATTTTATGCCCCTGTTTGGCCAGTTCTTCGGCCCAGCGGGAGGGGAATTTGTCCGCGATTAAAATGTTCATTTGGCCTCCTTGCGCAGCTGCGCCACAATAGCGTCCACGGCTTTGGTCAGTTTTTCGTATTGCTGCGTGCCGTGAATGTCCACAAACGGGAAGCAGGCGATGCGCAGCGAGTTTTGTTTGACGGAAGAATATTTTTTAATCCCGTCCTGCAGGTTCGGCAGGCCGGTGGCTTTTAAGGCTTTGCTGATCTCGGCGCAGTCTATTTTCGGGTCCGTGATTTCCAGGGTCAGCGTGGTGTATGAGCGGTGCGCTTCGTCTTTAATCAGCGGGGCCAGCCAGTCGGTGCTGCTGACCCATTTCATCAGGTAATCATAATGCGTGCGGCACAGGGCGTCCATGGCTTTCAGCCCGCCGTTTTCGTTCATCCATTTGCACGCTTCGTTGAACATCCAAATATTGGTGGTGCTGGGCGTATTGACGGTTTGGGCCTTTTCCTGGGCTTTTTTGACGGCTTCGGTCAGGTCCAAAGAGTACGGGATACGGCGGTATTTTTTGGCTTCTTCTATGCGTTTGACCGCCGCGGGGCTCATAATAATTACGCTGCTTCCGCCGCCTACGCCGAAGCATTTTTGCATGGAGAAAACCATCACGTCAAACTGATTCTGCGGCAGCAGCCGCCCGCCGGCGCAGGACGTACAGTCCCAGGCGATCAGCGTGTCTTTGCCTTTGGCGCGCCAGGCTTCTTCCAAATATTCATTGGGGATTTGCGTGCCCGTGGAGGTTTCATTGGGCGTCAGCACCACCAGGCTGGCGTTGTAGTCGGGTTTTTCTTTGGGGAAAAACTCGCCTTCCGCGGCTTCTTTGAAATCTTTTTTCACGCTGTCTTCCAGACAGGAAGCGATTTTTTTGCACCAGAGTTTGGAGAAGGCCCCGAAACTTAAACCGGAAATGGAATTGGTCGTCAGACTCCAGGCCACGGCGTCCAGCGCCGGCGTGGCGCCGCCCATGAAGAAAATCACGGTGTAATCGTCCGGCAGGGACAGAAGCTTGCGCAGGTTATCGCCGGCTTCTTTATATAAGCCGTCGGTGGAAATGTCTTTGGCGCGGTGGCTGCGTTCAAAGGCCGTTTTGTACAGCGGCGTTTCGCGCACGACGGGGTGCCCCTGGCTGGGGCCGCAGGTAAAAGTGGATGTAGGCAGCTGGTCGGTCGGTATGTTCAGGGTCATGGTGTTCTCCTTGTTTAAGGTCCTACCCCCATTGTAAAAAGGTTGGGCTAAAAAAGCAACCCCCGGCGTCTGGTTTTTGGGGTAAGGGTAGTTGTATTTTTGCTGTTTCTTTGGCTGAAATAGCTGCCCCTTGCGTCATTTTTTTTGATATATTTTTTGTGTCTGACGGTTTTCCGGGGGCTATAAACCGTCCTGAAATGTTATTTTTTTGACGGGGAAACGGGACGACCGACGGGAAGGCGCTTGTCAAAAGGCGAATGGTTTTGTTATAAGACAATAAAGGAGAAAAACATGAAAAAATTCTTATTCTTATTTTTGGCGACCGTATTATTTTGTGGCTGCGGGGATACGGACTTTCAATTGCTTTCTGCGGCGGAAGAAGGCCGTGCCGGCAAGGTGAAAGCGTTATTACAGCGCGGGGCCAACCCGGACGTAAGCACGGACATAGACGGGGATGACGGATGGACGCCGCTGATATTGGCCGCCCAGAACGGGCATGCAGAAACGGTGGAGTTGTTATTACAGTCGGGGGCGGATGTCAATGCCTCCACTGAAAAAGGCGGCATTACACCGCTGAGGCAGGCCTCTCAGCAGAACCATGCGGATATCGTCCGGCTGTTATTGAATGCGGGTGCCAAACCCGACGTGTCGGACTTATATCAGAGAGATGCTCCGCTGAAAATTGCGGAGGATGCGGAAATTGTCCAATTACTGCTGGATGCTGGCGCCGATCCGAATAAAACCAATCAATATGGTTTTACGGCCCTGACGGCTGCCGCCGAATTGGGGAATGCGGATAAAGTGATACTGCTGTTACAGGCCGGTGCGGATGTGAATGCGGCGAGTTTAGAGAATGAGACGGCGTTGATGGCAGCTGCCTTCAACGGGCATGCGGATGTGGTTAAACTGCTTTTGCAGTTTGGCGCGGATGTCAATGCAGTGGATAAAGACAGCATGACGCCATTGATGTATGCCAGCTGGGAAGGGCATGGAGAAGTAGTGAAATTGATTTTACAGGCCGGTGCGGATGCCAATGCGGAAGATAAAAACGGCGAAACAGCCTTAATGTATGCAGAAAAAAACGGCCATGCGGAAATCGTCCGTCTTTTAAAAGAGGCCGCCCCGCAAAAATAAACGTCCCGCTTTAGCGCAGTTAAAAAGCCCCGCCTTCGGGCGGGCTTTTTTGCGCGCGGCGGATTTTGTAAAATATAAACGTAAGATTTATTATTCTTATTTAGGAGACCTCATGAGCTGCGAAAAATGCACCCCCGAAGTAAAAGAAATGTGCTGCGTCTGCAAAGGCGCCAAGCATGATCCGGCCCCGATCCCCGAAGAAGGGAAATGGGTTAAAGCCAAACAGATTACCGATATCAGCGGTCTGACCCACGGTGTGGGCTGGTGTGCCCCCCAGCAGGGCGCCTGCAAGCTGACGCTCAACGTCAAAAACGGCGTGATTAAAGAAGCGCTGGTGGAAACGCTGGGCTGCTCCGGCATGACGCACTCCGCCGCCATGGCTGCGGAAATCCTGCCGGGCAAAACCATTTTGGAAGCCCTGAACTCCGACCTAGTGTGTGACGCCATCAACACAGCCATGCGTGAGCTGTTCCTGCAAATCGTATACGGCCGCACGCAGAGCGCGTTTTCCGATGACGGCCTGCCCATCGGCGCCGGCATGGAAGACCTGGGCAAAGGCCACCGCAGCCAGATTGGCACGATGTACGGCACCGAAGCCAAAGGCCCCCGCTACCTGGAAATGGCCGAAGGCTATGTGTTGGAAATCGGCCTGGACAAAAACAATGAGATCATCGGCTACAAATTCGTGAACCTGGGCAAAATGATGGACGCCATCAAAAACGGCACCGACGCGAAAAAAGCCTTTGAAGACAACGTCAAAACCTACGGCCGCTTTGACGAGGCCGTCAAGAAAATTGACCCCCGCAAAGAGTAAGCCCAGGAGAGTGACTATGATTACGTTTGAAGGATACGAAAGAAGAATTGACAAAATCAACGCCGCTTTGAAAGAAGCCGGCATTAAAGATTTGGAAGAAGCGCGCAAAATCTGCCTGGACAAAGGCATTGACGTGGAAAAAATCGTCAAGGGCATCCAGCCCATCGCTTTTGACAACGCCGTCTGGGCTTACACCGTCGGCGCGGCCATCGCCATTAAATCCGGCGTGAAAACCGCCGCCGAAGCGGCCGAAAAAATCGGCCTGGGCCTGCAGAGCTTCTGCATTCCGGGCTCGGTGGCCGACCAGCGCGCCGTGGGCCTCGGCCACGGTAACTTGGGCGCCATGCTGCTGCGCGAAGAAACCAAATGCTTCTGCTTCCTGGCCGGCCATGAAAGTTTCGCCGCCGCGGAAGGCGCCATCGGCATCGCCCGCACGGCCAACAAAGTGCGCAAAACGCCGCTGCGCGTCATTTTGAACGGTTTGGGCAAAGACGCCGCTTACATCATCTCCCGCATCAACGGTTTTACCTCCGTGGAAACGGAATATGATTACAAAACCGGCGAGCTGAAAATCGTCAGCGAAAAGGCCTTCTCCGATGGCGACAGAGCCAAAGTGAAATGCTACGGCGCCGACGACGTCAACGAAGGCGTGGCCATTATGCGCCATGAAGGGGTGGACGTGTCCATTACCGGCAACTCCACCAACCCGACCCGCTTCCAGCACCCCGTGGCCGGAACGTATAAGAAATGGGCCATTGAAAACGGCAAAAAATATTTCTCCGTGGCTTCCGGCGGCGGCACGGGCCGCACGCTGCACCCGGACAATATGGCCGCGGGCCCTGCCTCTTACGGCATGACCGACACCATGGGCCGCATGCACAGCGATGCGCAGTTTGCGGGTTCTTCCTCCGTGCCGGCGCACGTGGAAATGATGGGTCTGATCGGTATGGGCAACAACCCGATGGTGGGGGCGACGGTGGCCGTAGCGGTGGCCGTCTCCGAAGCTAAATAATTACGGCTTCTTCAGTTGCTTGTATTTACGCACGGCGGATAAAACGCAAGGTTTTATCCGCCGTTGCTATTAAGATAAACAATTTTCCAAATTTAAGCCCTTTCGCCGTCTCTTGCCGCTTACATAGCTGGCGCTATGCGGCGCGGCAACTACATCCGGCGAAATCATCTTAAATTTGAAAAATCATATAATCTTTTGCCAAAGCTGCGGTGTGCACGACACGGCTTCTTCAGTTGCTTGTATTTACGCACGGCGGATAAAACGCAAGGTTTTATCCGCCGATATTTTTGGGATATTTTCCAAAAGGTTTGAGGACCGGCCTCCGCATATTTTGAGAAGAGAAACCAATCGGTGTATTACGGTTGAATAAGCATGCGCAGCAAAGCGTATCCGCCCGTCCATATCAGCCAGGATACGGGCACCCAGAAAAGTTCCGCCGCTTTCAGGCGGGTGGGGGGAAGTTCTTTGGGCAGCGCGTTGACGCGGCGTTGCAGCGCGTACGGCGCGAAAATAAACATTACGCCCCCCAAGATGCGCCAAAATACAGGCAGCGCCGGTATCAAAGCCGCCGCCAGGCCCGCCCACAGCAGCGTACCCCATACGACGGGGGACAGAGCCGGTTTTTTGCGCATATACTGGCAGGTGCGGTTTAATATGGCGTTAAACTGGTAAAACGTAATAAACGTAAATACCGCGCGCAGAAAAGGGCCGCCTTTGGGCGTGCGGCCGGAGGTGCTTTTATATCCGGCGTATACGGCCTGCCACTGTTTGTAGGACCAGTAAAACACAAACAGCCCTCCGCACAGTATATTCAGCCCCAGCAGCCGTCCCGCCGAAATAAAATAAAACCGCGTGGAAAGCCCCCGCTCTTTAAGGCGGGTTTTGAGTTCTTCGCGCTTGGCGGGGGAATCATAATCCCAGCGTTTCATGCCCAGCGCGTAGGCGGCGTATAAAATTGCTATGCCGATAAGAATGGACCACAGTCTTTCCATAAATTTATTATAAAAATTTTCCGCGCCAAAGAAAACCTGCCGCCTTCCTGCCGTACGCGCGCGAAAAAATGGTAAAATATATTATCTGCAAAGCCAAGTAATATTGCGGGGCCGCCCGCGGATGAAAACCTCATGCGTATCGGTGAGGTTGTTTTTTGCGGAAATCTGAATGTAGGGAAGAAAGAAAATTTATGAGTAATGTTCGCAGTGACGTGCGCAACGTGGCGATTATCGCCCACGTGGACCACGGCAAAACCACCGTCGTAGACGCGCTGTTAAAGCTGGCCGGCGAGTTTAACGTAAAAGAAGACCAGGCGCAGGAAACCGTGCTGGACTCCAATCCGCTGGAGCGTGAGCGCGGCATCACCATTTTGGCCAAGTGCACCTCCGTCAAATACAAAGGCCACACCATTAATATCGTAGACACCCCGGGCCATGCCGACTTCGGCAGCGAAGTGGAGCGCGTGCTGCGCATGGTGGACGGCGCCATTTTGATGGTGGACGCGGTGGAAGGCCCCATGCCGCAGACCCGTTTCGTCCTGCGCAAAGCCTTGGCTTTGGGGCTGCGCCCAATTGTGGTTATCAATAAAATGGACCGCGAACATGTCCGCCCCAGCGAAGTGGTGGACGAGGTATTTAATTTGTTTATGGAGCTGGGCGCTACCGACGAACAGCTGGATTTCCCTATTCTCTATGCCTCCGGCCGCGAAGGCTGGGCCAGCACCAAAATGGAAGAAAAAGGCAAAGATATCGCCCCGCTGCTGGACACGATTATTTCCCATGTACCCGCACCGGTAGCCATGCCCAACGACCCGCTGCAAATGCAGGTAACCATGCTGGATTACAATAATTTCCTGGGGCATGTGGGCATCGGGCGCATTTTGGCCGGCAAGATTTCGCGCGGGCAGAATGTGGTGCTGATTCATCACGACGGCACGCAGACGCCCGCCAAGGCCGTTAAAATTGAAATGTTTGAAGGCTTGGGCAAAAAAGAAGTGGAACAGGCCATGGCAGGCGATATTGTATCCATTGCCGGCTTGGAAGGCGTGGACGTGGGTGATACCGTGTGCCAGCCGGACTTCCCTATCCCGTTGCCGCCGCTGGCCATTGATGAACCGACGATGTCCATGGACTTTATGGTCAATGACAGCCCCTTTGCCGGACAGGAAGGCAAATTTATTACCAGCCGCCACCTGAAAAACCGCCTGGAAAAAGAAGCCCAGACCAATGTGGGGCTGAAAGTGGTGCCGCTGGAAGGCGAAGGGAAATTTAAAGTATACGGCCGCGGGGAGCTGCATCTGACGGTGCTGATTGAAAATATGCGCCGCGAAGGCTTTGAGCTGGCGGTATCTTCGCCGGAAGTGATTTACAAAGAAGAAAACGGGCAGATTTTGGAGCCTATGGAATACCTGGTGCTGGACATTAAGTCCGAATACCAGGGCGCGGTGTTTACGCTGGTGGGCCAGCGCGCGGCGCGGCTGGAAAATATGGTGGCCGAAGGGCAGGACCGCCTGCGGCTGGAATATTTAATTCCTTCGCGCGCGCTGATCGGCTTTAAAAATGATTTCTTAACCGGCACGCGCGGTACGGGCATTATGCACCACAGCTTTCAGGGCTTTTATCCCAAAGTCAATTTGCCGCCTTTGCGCCACAACGGCGTGCTGGTGGCCAAAGAGGACGGCGTTACCACGGCATACGCGCTGTTTGCGCTGGAAAATGGCGGGGAGCTGTTCCTCGGCCCGGGTGAAAAAGTATACGCCGGCGAAATTGTGGGGGAAAACTCCCGCGACAATGACCTGGTGGTCAATCCCTGCAAAGCCAAACATTTAAGCAATATGCGCAGTTCGTCCAGCGATGAGTCCTATACGCTGACACCGCCGCGGCGCATGAGCCTGGAGCAGGCGGTGGAATATATTGCGCCGGACGAGCTGGTGGAAATTACCCCCAAATCCCTGCGCCTGCGCAAGAAAATTCTGGTCCACCATCTGCGCAAGCGCGCGGCTATTGCCGAAGAAAAAATGCTGGAGGGGGAGGAATAAGCGGTTAGTTTATTCCACTTTCTAGCCGGCAGTCTTTTAAAAACAAAACCCCGTTTCCGAAATACGGAAACGGGGTTTTTAATCGGCCCGAAAATCAGACTTTCATAATTTCGGCTTCTTTGTCGGCCACCAGTTTGTCAATGTTGGCGATGTTGGCGTCGGTGGCTTTTTGCACATCGGCCTCGTAGCGTTTGAGGTCGTCTTCGGTTACTTCGCCGGCTTTTTGGGCTTTTTTGACTTTTTCCAAAATGTCGCGGCGGGTGTTGCGCACGGCCACTTTGAAGTCTTCGCTCATTTTGGCGATGTTTTTGGCCAGCGTTTTGCGGCGGTCTTCGGTCATGGAAGGCAGGGTAATGCGCACCACTTTGCCGTCATTTACCGGACTGGCGCCCAGGTCGGCCTTTTGCAGGGCTTTGTCAATATCGTTTAAAGAAGAAATGTCCCACGGCTGTATTTCCAGCGTTTTGGCGTCCAGCACGTTAATCATGGCCATCTGTTTAAGCGGCGTGGGCGTGCCGTAATATTCCACGCGGATATTTTCCAGCAGCTGCGCGCTGGCGCGGCCCGTGCGTATGGTGGCCAGATCCTGGCGCAGTTTTTCCACATGTCCGGCCATTTCGGTTTTGCCTTTGCTGATAAATTCGTTAATGCCTTCCATAAAGTCCTCTGTAAATGAAGTTTTATTTATTATAGCAATTCTTCCGCCGGCTGTGTGCCCTGTCTGCAAACCCCGGCAAACAGCGTGCAGAAATCCGGCTGCGTCCGCGATGCCGGCAGCGTATACAGGAAAACGCCGTCAATATAAATCCGTCCGTCTTTTTCTTCCCATGGGCCGTTCTTTTCCCCCATATCATTTCCCTGCGGGTATTGAATATAGGGCTTGCCGGGGCGGAAATAAAATTTATTAAGGATTTTTCCGGAGGTGTTTTCCTGGTAGAGGCGAATTTGATCTTTGTCCATCCAGATGCGGGTGACTTGGTTTTTGGTATAGTTAAAGTCAACACTGCGGCCCAATGTCCCGTTAGCGTAATAGCGTTGGAACAGCGGACGCAGAGCATTGTCATAGCGGGTAAGTGTGAGCGAGG
>DWVB01000069.1 GCA_019120455.1 Candidatus Avelusimicrobium excrementipullorum | reverse complement strand
CACGCCCGTATACGTGCTCCCTGCATGGAGTCGGACAGCGTCCACCCCGCCGCATCGCGCATTTTCCCCAATGACGCCGCCGCACCCGCTTCCACTTCAAAAAACGGGGAAAAAATATTCGTCGTTTCTGTTTCATCCGCCGCAGGTACCGGACGGTACACGCGGTATATCTGCGCCCCCGCCGGAAGCGGAACAAAAATAATACAGAAAAAGGCCGCCAGAGCGGCGGCTTTCAGCGCGGAAAGACGTTCTCTCATACAGTTTCCCCGCGCTTATTGTATAAAAACAACTCCCTGGCTTTATATAATTTGTTTTATAGGAAAAGTTAACTTTTTATATCTATTTTCCCTTTACTTTCCCCCTGCTGCGCCCGACGGAAGCCGCATATGTCCGGCCGGCGGGGCACACGCCTTTTACATGACAAGGGCGGCCCCAAAGCCGCCCTTGTTCTCCCCCTGCTAGATTTTTAGGATGAAGACGTTTAAAAGCGCGTACCTATGCGGAAAAACGCGCTGTGGAACTGCAGGTAGTTGTCTTTGCCGTAATAGCGGTTTAAGTCATCGGCTTTGACAAAAGCCACCGTATAGCGGTATTCCAGCCCCATAAAAATATCTTTGCTCAGGTTATACTGCAGCCCCAGACCGGCAAACAGATCCAGCCCCCATTTGTCGGAGCTCTGGGCCGTATATTCCCTGTTGCGCACGCCGGAAGATTTCATACGGGCCTGCGCCGCACCGACGCCCACGGGAATGTACAGCCGCCAAGTATCCCAGGCATTGATGGTGTATTTACCGGCCAGCGCGATGCTGTTAAGGCGCAATTTGTCATATTTATAGGTACCCTGGCGGTGATTGGTGCGGCTGTCATGATTAAGCAGCATATAATCGGCACCCAGGGCAAAATGGTCGCTGATATCCCACAGCGCCTGCCCCGTGGCGGCCAGGCCCAGGTCCGTCATGCGGGCACCGGCTTTGTCTTTGTCAAAGGAATAACTGGCCCCCAAACCGATAGACACTTCGGCGTGTTTCTCATTGGCCAGAGCCATTTTGCTGGGCGTATAGTCGGAATACTGCGTCTGGCTGATGACGCGCGTGCCGCCCTGCGGCGTGCTGCGCGTTTGCTCCACCATACCATACTGCGTAGTACCTTTTTTATTGGTGGTGGTTACGTCATAAACGGTAGTCGTATCCGTCTGTACGGTGCGCATGCGCGGCTGCGGGACCGTCTGCCCCTTAGCACTTTGTGCCGAAGCCGTTGAAACCAGCAACGCCAGTGCGGCCAAAGCCATTAAACCTCTTTTCATTTTCTCCCCCTGTTTTTTGGTTGCTAAAATAAACTACAGGGTTATGGTAAGATAATGTCAGCGGCCGGTCAACGCAAAAAAGAGGTTATTTTCCCCCTCTTATGTCCCTACGGCAAGAGAAAACGCCTTTCCTCCCTGTTTTTATATTGGATTTGACAGGGGGCTTATATAATGTTAATATAAATTATCCGCTAAAAAGCGACTTGGCAACAAGTCGCTTTTTACTTAATAGGCAGGTACGCATGAAAGACCCTAAAACCATAGAACAGACCGTATCCTCCGCGCTGGAAGGCCAGGGCGTGGAACTGGTGGACTTGGTGATACAAAACCAGGGACGCAAAAAACTTTTGCAGTTTTTCGTTGACAAGGAAGGAGGCGTCACGCTGGACGACTGCTCCGCGCTGACCAACCAAATAGACGCCGTATTGGAAATGGAAAACCTCATTGACGGGGCGTATATCCTGGAGGTTTCCTCCCCGGGCGTCAAACGCGTGCTGAAAAAGCCGGCGCATTTTAAAAAGTTCGTGGGGCAGCGCGTACGCATCGTGCTCAAAACCCCGCTGGACGGACGCGGCTTTTTCACAGGCGGCATCGCCTCCGCCGATGACGAAGGCTTTACGCTAAACGATGGCACAAACCAGTATCACTTTACGTACGACAATATCAAAAAGGCCAACTTGGACCCCGTACTTGAATTTTAACACCGCGCGCGGGCCCGTGCCCGCCGCATATTATATATAAGGAGAACAAACCAAATGGAAGGAACCGCCAAAGATTTAATCCAGGCCCTGGAAGGACTGGAAAGAGAAAAAAATATCAAAAGAGACGATATTTTGAAAACCATTGAAGACGCCCTGGTGTCGGCCCTGCGCAAAAACCTGGGCAAAACCGCCCAAATCAGCGCCAAAATTGACGTGGAAACGGGCAGCATTCAGGCTTTTCAGACCCTAAACGTCGTAGACGTGGTGACCAACCCCGAAGCCGAAATTGACGTGGAAGCCGCCAAAGCCTACCTCAAAGACCCCAAAGCCGGCGACGTGGTAACCCTGACGCAGGACGTGGAAGATTTCTCCCGCATTGCGGCGCAAATTGCCAAACAGGTGCTGATCCAAAAGGTGCGCGGCATTGAACGCGAAAACTTTTACAAAGAATTCAAACCCCGCGAAGGCGAAGTGGTGACGGGTTCCGTGCGCCGCTTCTCCGACCGCGATTTAATCGTGGACCTGGGCAAAGTGGAAGCCATTCTGCCGTACTGCGAACAGATTAAAAAGGAACGCTATACCAGCGGTTCGCGCGTCAAAGCCATCATCGCCAAAGTTTTGAGCCAAACCGATTTGGCCAATATCGGCGACGATCCGGTGCTGGGGCGCTATAAATCCGCCGCGTACAAAATGGACAAAGGCCAGCGCGGGCCCTATGTCATTCTCTCCCGCGCCAACGGCAAGTTTTTGGAAGAGCTGTTTAAAGTGGAAGTGCCCGAAATCAGCGAAGGCATTGTGGAAATCAAAGGCGTCCAGCGCGACCCGGGTTTCCGCGCCAAAGTGCTGGTGTCCAGCATTGACCACAAAATTGACCCTATCGGCACCTGCGTAGGCATGCGCGGCATACGCATTCGCGCGGTCATGAACGAGCTGTCCGGCGAACGCATTGACTTGATTAACTATTCCGACGATATTACCACCGTGCTGGCCAACTCCATTGCGCCGGCCAAGGCCAGCTTCGTCAAAATCGTAAGCATGAGTGAGAAAAAAGCCCTCATTATCGTGCCTGACGACCAGCTGCCCATCGCCATCGGCAAAGACTGGCAGAATATCAAGCTCGCCTCCCGCCTGACCGGATGGGATTTGGAAGTAAAGAGTGAAAGCCAGAAAAATAAAGAAGCCGAAGAGGCCGCCGCGGCCACCCAGGGCGAACTGGAAGGCATAGAAGGCATCGGCCCCAAAACCGCCGAAATTTTGCAGAAAGCGGGTTACAGCTCCGCCGAGCAAATCGCTTCCGTAGAGCCGGAACATTTGGCCGCTTTGCAGGGCATCGGCGAAAAAACGGCCGCCAAGATTATTGAAAGCGCCAAAAAACATTTAGAACAGCAGGCTGAAAAGCCGGCGGAGGAGGAAGCCCATGACAACCAGGAAAACAACTAAAGAAGGGGATTCCTCCGACACTAAAAAGAAAACCGCGGCCAAAAAGCCCGCCGCAAAAAAAACGGCGGTAAAAAAAGAGGGCACGGCTAAAAAAACCGCGGCCAAAAAAACGACGGCTAAAACAACGGCTAAAAAAACCACGGCGCGCAAAACGGCGGCCAAGAAACCCGCCGCGGAAAAAGAACTAAAAGAAACTTCCGCCGCAGCGGCGCAGACGCAAGCCGCTGCTCCGGCTACTCATCAGGAGCCGGAAGCCAAGCCCGCCCCGCAGGCCAAACCGGCCCCACAGGCGGCTCCCGCCGTACAGCCGAAACCCGAGCCGGCGGCACAGCCGCGTCAGGAAACGCCCAAGGCGCAGCCTGCCCCGCAGGCACAGCCTCCGCGCCCGCAGCAAACGCCCGCCGCGGCCCCCAAACCGCAGGTACAGCAGCAGGCCCCTGCCGCCGCGCCCAAACCGCAGG
>DWVB01000068.1 GCA_019120455.1 Candidatus Avelusimicrobium excrementipullorum | reverse complement strand
CCCGTCTTTGACAATCACCGCCCCAAACGGACCGCCGCGCCCCGTGGCCACATTCTCCCGCGCCAGGTTTACGGCCTCCTGCAGAAATTGTTTATGCATTTGCAGTTCTTTTTCATCCATAATAAACTCCTTTTCAGGCGTGCACTATATTATATTACAAATGCACCCTGCGCGTGGCGTTGCGCCGGTTGTCCAGCACGGCCCCGCCGCGGACGATAAAGCGCGCATTGGCCGCCACGGTAAAATTGATTTTCCTGTCATCTACTTCATAAGACACGCTGTCGCGCCCGCCGCTGTAGCCGCGGTTGCTCCACAATTTACCTTTGCGGTTTAACAGCACGCCCCAGCGGGCGATAATGTTCTGTCCGTCCAGGCGCATTTCATCTTCGGGCCACATATCCGTAAAAGGCAAAACAACTTTTTTGACCTTTATATACTTCTGCAAATCCCGCACTTCTTTTAATTGCTTTTCCGTATCCTCGCTGATAAACACCGCGTCCAGCGTGCGCGCGCCGGACTTTAATACGGCACGGGCCAGTTTGTCCCCGTCTATGCCCGCGCCGAATAAAAAGCGCGTCCCGTCGGCGGTACGGTAGAGCGCGGCGTTTTTGTTCCATTCATTGAGCAGCCAGACCGTGGGCGGATTAAAAAACACATACTGTGCGGCGGGCGCCAGCAACATGAACGCCAAAAGCGGTTTATACACGCGGCGCAAAAAATCCTTCTGCGGCAAATGAAACAGCAAAAACACGCCTGCATAATAAGCCGCTATCCACCCCGCACGCCACGCCGCCGCCGGCACGGAAGCCAGCGGAAAAGAGGCAAACAGCTGTACCAGCCGTTCAAACAGCCACAGCGCGCCGGCCGTGACCGCATGCAGAAGAAACCCGATGTGCAGAAGCGAAAACACATAATACGCAAAACTCAGTGCCATGAGCAAAGAGGCCAGCGGCACCAGCAGCATATTGGCCAGCAGGCCGACGAAAGACACTTTAAAAAACACATTGGTAAACACCGGCAGCAGCACCAGCTGCGTGCTGAGCGTGGCCAGGAAAATTTGCACAAAAAATTTCACCCAGCGCGGCCAGGCGTGCGGAAGTTCGTAATTATTCAGGCACACAATAATAGCCAGCGTGGCTAAAAAGGACATCTGAAAGCCTGTTTCAAATACGGCCGCCGGATGAAAAAGAAGGATCACAAAACAGGAAAGCACCAACCCCTGGAATACCCCGCTGTTGCGATGCAAGAAATATCCCGCCACGGCGCAAACCGTCATAAAATACGCGCGCACCAGCGGCGCGTCCGCGCCGGCAATCAGCGTATACACGCCCGCTACGGCCAACGCCGCCAGCACGGTTTTGCGGCGGCTCAAACCAAACAGCGCACAAAACGCAAACGTCATCAGCGTGACAAAACCCACATTGCCGCCGGAAGCCACCAACAGGTGTATGGCGCCGCTGTCCTGAAAGTCCGTATACAGGCCGGCGTCTATTTCGCCGCGCTCCCCCAACAACACCCCGCCGGCTATGGCGGCGGCGTTGCGCGGGAAACTTTGCTGAAACGTCTGCAAAATATCCCGCCGTACGGCGGATACGGCGCGGAAGAAAAAAGACGGCGGACGGATTTGCTCCGCCGAAGAAACCGCTATTTCGGTAAAGACATGTTGGCCGGCCAGATACGCGCCCCAGTCAAAATTGCCCACCAGCGCAATGGAATACGGTTTTTTCAGCCGTCCTTCCAGCCTCACCGTTTCATGCCAGACGGGCTCATAATTTTTAAAACGCGCATAGACATAACCGCCTGTTTCCTCCCCGTTTACATCATAAACTTTGACGACCGCGTTGCGGCTTTTGATTTTGTCCTCGGGGAAACTGACCACCTTGCCGGTCAGCGTGACGGTTTTTAAAGGAATTTTGTGGTAAACGTCCGTTGCGGACGGAGCCGGTTTGTACAAAACAACCAGCAGAAGGATATACAAAACAAGCAATAACAAAAGCGGTCTTTTGTAATAGCTGGTATGCATTTACATTTTGGTACGGCCTTTGAGGGAATAGCCCAGCGTCATTTCGTCTATATAGTCAATGTCCCCGCCCAGCGGCACACCGTAGCCGATACGGCTGACGCGCTCCACCAGCCCGTGCAGCAAATCCGCCAAATACAGGGCGGTGGTTTCGCCTTCCGCGTCGGGGTCGGTGGCCAAAATCACTTCGCGCACGGGGGGATTGGCGTTTTGCACGCGCTCCAAAAGTTCTTTGACTTTGACCTGCTGGGCGCCGCGCCCTTCCATGGGGGAAATGGCCCCGTGCAAAACATGGTACAACCCTTTAAACGCGCCCGTTTTTTCTATGGATTCTATATCCTGCGGATCCTCCACCACGCAAATGACGGAGCGGTCCCTGTCCGGATCGGCGCAGATATCGCATACGTCGCTTTCGCTGTAATTATGACAAATACGGCAGAGCTTGACGTCTGCCTTAACGGCCAGCGCGGCGGAGACAAATTCCTCCACTTCGCCCTGCGGCGCGCGCAAAAAATACGCCGCAAAACGTTCCGCCTGCCTGGGGCCCACCCCGGGCAGCCTGCGTAAAGCGCGCACCAACCGGTCCAAACTTTTCATATTATGCCAGCACTTCCCCGCCGATGACGTCTAAAATGCCTTTGAGTTCCTCCGGCACTTCTTTAGATGAAGCCGGCTCAATATCGGCTGAAAAATCCGCCTTTACAAAAGGCTCTTCATCGCTGATGCGGTTTGACCCTGTCGCAGAAACGGGAGCGGGACGGGACGGAGCCTGCGCCGCCGGACGCTGCGCGGCGGAAGCGGACGCGGAAACGGAAATTTGAAATTTAATATGCCGTCCGCTGAGCTTAAAGGCCTGTTTTTCCAAATCGGGCAGTTTATTCTGCGCGGGCACTTTGTAAAACTCTTTGCCTTTGCCGAAAGAAATGGTCCAGCTGTCCCCGTCAAAATGGACGGAACAGTTGGTCATCACATCATAGACAAACGGACTGGCGGAAAAGGCCTTCAGCAAAGCGTCCCAAAGCTGGCGGTTGTCCGTAATCAATGCGCCGGTTTCTGACGAAGCCTGCGCCGCCGGACGCGAAACAGCGGCGGGCTCTGACTGTGCAACAGCAGAAACATTTACTGAGGGCACGGGCTCTTTAGCCTGCACGGACATATGCGTTCCGCCGGATAAGGCTTCCCGTTGCGCAGCCGCAACTCCATTTTCCCGTTTAGAAGCGGTGTTTTCATGTACGTCCGCCGCGGACGCGGCAGACGCGGAAAAATGCGTTGGGGTATTGGCCTGCGGCGAAGCCGCCTTTTTAACCGCCGCGGGACGCGAAGCGCCCGAAGCGGGCGGCGCGGAAATTCCTCCCTCTCCGCGCTCCAACGCTTCCAAACGGCGGATAAATCCGTCTACATCAAAACAGCTGTCCATGACGGTAAACAAACCGACTTCCGCGCTGACCAGCGCATTGTCGGAAAATTTGACTTCTTCGGCCAGTTTGTTGACTTTGCGCGACAGCGCCGCCAAAAGCCCCGCCGAAGCGCGCGCCGTCATTTCCTGCGCGCCGTCAAACGGAGCGGCGCCCTGACCGAGCGAAAAATAAAACAAATCCCCCAGCGCGTTTTTTAAATCTTTCAAAAAAGCATTTGCGTCAAACCCTTCGGCGCGCAGGGTTTCAAACGCCCCGTGCAAGGCCGCACTGTCTTTGTCTATCAGCGCGCCGACGGTTTGGCTTAGCAAATCCTGCGGGGTCAGGCCCAGCATTTCGCCCACCAGCTTGTCGTCAATTTTTCCGTCGGAATATGCAATCGCGCGGTCCATCAGCGTCAGCGCGTCGCGCATGGCGCCGCCGGCGTTTTTGGCGATGATGCGCGCGGCTTTCTCCGTCAAATCCAGCCCTTCGGCTTCGGCCAAATCCATAAGGTGGTTGGTGATTTCGTCCGAAGTCATCGGGCGGAAGCGGAAAGTCTGGCAGCGGCTGACGATGGTGGCGGGCACTTTGTGTTTTTCCGTCGTGGCCAAAATAAACACCACATGCTGCGGCGGCTCTTCTATGGTTTTGAGCAACGCGTTGAAAGAACTGGCCGAAAGCATATGCACTTCGTCCAAAATAAATACTTTATAGCGGTCGCGCGACGCGGCCAAAGCCACGGTGTCAATAATGGCCTCGCGCACTTTTTCCACCTGCGTATTGGACGCCGCGTCCAGCTCCAGCACGTCCAGATCTTCACTGCGCGCAATTTCGCGGCACTGCGGGCACTGTCCGCACGGCTCTGCCGTCGGCTTGTCATGGCCGTGGCCCGTGCAGTTTAACGCTTTGGCCAAAATGCGCGCCGTGGTGGTTTTGCCGCAACCGCGCGGCCCGTAAAATAAATACGCATGGGCGATACGGCCCAGTTTTAACGCGTTTTGCAGGGTTTTGGAAATGCTTTCCTGCCCGACTAAATCTTCAAATTTTTGCGGGCGGTATTTATTGGCCAAACTGACGTAGGGGGTGGTGTTTTCTTCGCTCATGGATTAACCTCTGAAAAAACGGCGGGCGGCGCGCTGGCTGCGTTTATAGTCCAGGCTGATGATGCCGGGCCCCAACAGCAGCAGCGTGCACAGCGGCGCGCACAAAAGCAGGCACAAAGCGACGAAGGCTTTGTTATAGTCGCCCGCGAAAAATATGATAGCACAAATCAGCGTCAGCGGCAAAGCGGCCAGCGCGCTTAAGCGCGTGTGCCAGCCCAGCAGCAGAAAAAGCCCCAAAAACAGCTCCGCCGCCGCCATAAAAAACGCCAGCGGCACCGCAAAAGGAAAGCCCAGCGCGGCGGTATTAACCAAAAATTCCCGCCAGTAAAGCAAACTTCCCAAAGCAAAATATACCATGGCCAGACCGGTAAAAAACCGGCACAAAAACATGGCCTTGGAAAAAGCTTTTTCATCAATATTGCAATGTAAAACCGGAGCGTTGTCCTGTTTGCTCATACGATCCCCCGCATTAAAATTCAGTGCTGGCCGAAAGGGAAAAATACGTTTTACGGTTGGCCTCTCTGTTCGGCTCAAAAATTTCCACGCCGCCGGTAAGCGTGGTCAGCCCCACATGCAGCGCCAGCCCCGCAGCCACGGCAATAGCACGATCCCCCCGCACCAAATAACGGTAACGCGCATATACGGCATAAGGGGTTACCCAGCGCGTACGGTACGCCAGACGCGCGGCCAGCGTATCGCTGACAAACCCCTGTACCACCGCCGTTATAAACGGAATTTCCGTCCAGCTGGAGGTAATATCATGGGGCGGCTTGTTATTATATTTTATCACTTTGTCATACTGTGTCTGCAGCAAAAAGCGCCCCATCTCACCGCCCGCCAGCACGGAAGCCCCTGTAGACACCGTTTTAAAACGGCTCTCCAGCGCGGCGCCGCGGATATCGGAATCCACCCGATAACGCACCTGTCCCACACGCACGCCGATATAGGGGTATTTAAAAATCCCGCAGCGGTAACACAGCGTATACCGTCCACCGATACCGTACCCCACATTTTGAAACCCCAGTTTTTTGGGGATATAAGATGCACCAGCGGCCAGACGGAAATTGTCCGTCAGTTCATATTCCGCCAGTAAGGCCGCTTTGGCTATGGCGCCGTTTTTGTCTTCTTCGCTGTCGCTCATGCGGTAATAACCGCCGGAAGGCGTCAGAATAAGTCCGTTGTCCAAATCCAGCCTTCCCATGCCGCGCATGGCGGCGTACCCGCGCTCCCCGTGTACGCTGGCAAAATGGAGCTGCCCGTAGGAATACACCCACGGGCAGATCAGTAAAACCAGCGTTAATAAGAAGCGCAAGCGAAGCATTATTTTTTGGCTTTATTCTCTTTGGCCTTTAACGCGGCGACTTTTTTATCCTCGTCCTGCAGGAATTTGACGTAATTGGTCGCTTTGCGTTTTTTCCACGCACCCTTGTGATAACCGTATCCGATAATCAGCGGGATCAGCGTGGTGCATTCGCCATATACCATTTGCTCCAGCGCGGTGGACACTTTGCCCCAGCTGGAGGCTTCTTTGAGCGTAGAGCCGGACAGGGCGCCGTCGCGCTCGTCAGCCACGGTGATTTGCACGGCATATTTGTGCATCGGAATTTCCGCACCCAAAATTTCGGCCGCCACCACGGTATCCTGGGCAAAGTTCTTCGGCACGCCGCCGGAGAACATCATCAGGCCGGTTTCTTTGGCTTTGATTTTGATTTTGGTCAGCTCCAGGAAGTCTTTGGCGCTGTCAATGGACACATGCGCCGTCGGATGTTCGGTCTGGTGCGCCACAAAGCCGAAACCCGCGGAGCAGTCGGAAAAAGCCGGCACGAATATGGGCACGCCGTATTTGTACGCATTGTACACGACGCTGTCTTTGCCTTTTTTGTTTTTTTCCAGCCATTTGCCCATTTCCCAGATAAATTCGCGGGAAGAGTACGGGCGGGGCTCCAGGGAGTTGCAGATTTTGTGCACGGTTTCGTCGCACTCTTTCAGTTCGTCTTCGTTGATGTAGGTGTCGTAAATGCGGTCAATGTGCAAATCGCGCAATAAATTGTCGTCGGCGTTGTGCTGGCTGCCCAGGTAGTGTTTGTATCCCAGGGCTTCAAAAAAGTCCTGGTCTACGATGTTGGCGCCGTTGGAAACGATAGCGTCCACCATTTTGTTTTGAATCATATCCACAATGATTTTTTTCAAACCGGCGGAAATCAAAGAGCCGGCAATGCACAAAATGACGGAGCAGTTTTTGTCGGACAACATCTGGTGGTAGATTTTGCTGGCGCGGGCCAGATCGCGGGAGGAATACGCCATGTTTTCAAACGCTTCCACCATGGGGACCACATTGTATTTTTTCATATCAATGTGTTTGATGGTGCCTTTGAGGAAGTCTTTTTGCGTGAGTTTTGCCATTTTTTGTTACACCTCTGCATGTGGAGATATGCGCCGCACAAACGGCGCGTTTTTTTGTTTTTTTTCTTTTAATAAATTATATGAAAATTTCGCGGTTTTTCATAGTAAAATATAAGAAAATGCGCCCGCAAAAAACAAGCGCGTTTTCCAGCCGTTTTAAAGGAGCTTTTTATGTACCCCGAACTGCAAAAACAAGACCCCGAAGTTTTCGCCGCCGTGGCGGCCGAGCTGCACCGCCAGCGCACCAAGCTGGAGCTGATCGCGTCGGAAAATTTTACCTCGCTGGCCGTCATGCAGGCCCAGGGCTCGGTGCTGACCAACAAATACGCCGAGGGTTACCCCGCCAAACGTTATTACGGCGGCTGTGAATTTGTGGACCGGGCCGAAACCCTGGCCATAGAACGCGCCAAAAAAATCTTCGGCGCGGAGCACGCCAATGTGCAGCCTCATTCCGGCGCGCAGGCCAACATGGCCGTATACGTCGCGCTGGTTAAACCCGGTGACACCGTGCTGGGGCTGAACTTGTCGCACGGTGGGCACCTGACGCACGGGCACCCCATGAATTTCTCAGGCAAATATTTCAACATCGTGGCTATGAACGTGCGCCCGGATACCGAAGAAATTGATTATGACGAAGCCGCCGCGCTGGCCCTGCAGCACAAACCCAAACTGATTATGGCGGGAGCTTCCAACTATTCGCGCGTGTTTGACTGGAAACGCCTGCGCGAAATAGCCGATTCCTGCGGGGCGTATCTGGCCTGTGACGTGGCGCATTACGCGGGCCTGATTGCAGCCGGAGAATACCCCAACCCCGTCCCGTACGCCGACGTGGTAACCACCACCACGCATAAAACCCTGCGCGGGCCGCGCGGCGGGCTGATTTTGTGCAAAGAAAGCCTGGCCAAAGCCATTAATTCAGCCGTGTTCCCGGGCGTACAGGGCGGGCCGCTGATGCACGTCATTGCGGCCAAAGCCGTATGCTTCGGCGAAGCGTTAAAACCGGAATTTAAAACCTACCAGCACCAGGTGGTGTTAAACGCCAAAGCGCTGGCGCAGGCTTTGAAAGACAAAGGCTACCGGCTGGTGGCCGGAGGGACGGACTGCCATGTCATGTGCATAGACCTGCGCTCCAAAGGGCTGACGGGCAAAGCCGCCGAAGCCGCCCTGGACAAAGCCGGCATTACCGCCAACAAAAACACCATTCCGTTTGACCCCGAAAAGCCGTTTGTCACCAGCGGGTTACGCCTGGGCACGCCGGCGGTCACCACACGAGGAATGAAAGAAGCGGATATGCGGCAGGTGGCGCAGTTTATTGATGATGCGATTGCACACCATGACGATGACGCCTATTTGGCCCGCGAAGCCAAAGAGGTGGAAACGTTCCTGCAGGCTTTTCCGCTGTACCCGCAGCTGGGATAAAATATCCCTACGCATAAAAAACCCCGCTTTTTTATGCGGGGTTTTTCTGCAAAAACAAAATTTATTTTCCGGCGTTGATTTCAGCTATCAGGGCTTCGGCCTGTGCGTTGCCGTTTTGTTTGGCCAGCTCCAGCCATTGCAGCGCTTTGCTTTTGCTGGGACGGAGCCCGATGCCGCGCCAGTATGACTGGCCCACCACATATTGCGCATTGGCGTGGCCCAAATCGGCCGCCTGTTTAAATGCGGCTAGCGCCTGTGGGATACTGGCCTGCGTGCCCTGCCCCTGCATGTACATAATACCGCACATATACAGTGCGCCCGCATGATTTTGTTTCGCCGCCTGCCCAAACCAATCCAATGCTTTTTGGAAATCCTCCGGCGTCTGGGCGGACTGATAAATTTTTTCACCCAGCGCGTATTGCGCCGGCGCGTATCCGCTTTGGGCGGCCTGCTCCAAATACTGCAAACCCTTGGCTTCGTCTTTGGGCAGGGGGCCTTCGTCTGCACCGTACAGCAACGCCAATTCATATTGCGCCTGCGGCAAATTTTGTTCCGCCGCCTTTAGAAACCATTGCGCGGCGGCATCCGCGTTTTGGGCCAGCGGCTGGCCGATTTGATAAACTCTTGCCAGGGTCAGCGCGGCCTGGCCGTCCCCCTGCACGGCAGCCTGGCGCAAATCATTCATGTGTCGGGCCTGCTCGTAAATTTCCGGCGTTTGGTTTTGCGCGTCATTTAACGCGTTCTGTGCGTCCGCATCGCCTTGTGCGGCGGCCTGTATCCACCAAAAAACGGCCTGCACCGGATTGGGCTCCAGGTTTTCGGCCCCCGTTTGGTACAACCTCCCCAACATATACTGCGCGGCGCTGTAGCCTTTTTCCGCCGACAATTTTAAATAAGACAACCCACCGTCCACGTCCCGCGGCAGCTGTTCGCCGGACAAATACAGCTGGGCCAGCTCATAGGCCGCCTGGGCATTGCCCTGCGCCGCCGAGCGGGAAAACCAGTCCGCGGCCGTCTGCGCGCTGGGAGGCACGCCCTGCCCGCTTACATATATTTTGCCCAAAGCCAGCTGTGCGTCCGCATCGCCTTGTTCAGCCGCGGTCTGCGCCGCACGCAGCGCTTTGCGCTGGGGATTGTTATATATATAAAAATATGTTCCCGCGCCCAAGACAATCACCAACAAAAACCCCAGAAATTTTTTCATTTCTTTCCCCTTTTGTTACAAGATGGCCTTCGTTTTCATTGTATAAAAAAACCCGCTTTCGCTTAACGCAAAAGCGGGTGTTTGCCAAAACGCTTTTTAGGCCGCGGAAGCCTTTATCTGCTTGATTAAGAACAGCAGGTACACCACCGCCGCCGTCATCACCAGCACCGAGCCGGTCTGGCTGCCTGCGGCGTCGGAAGCAAAACCCATCAACAGCGGGAACACCGTCCCGCCGATCAGGCCCATAATCATCAGGCCGGACACTTCGTTCTTTTTATCGGGGCGGGACAGCAACGCCTGCGAGAAAATAATGGAGAAAATATTGGAGTTGCCCAGTCCCACCAGCGCAATGCACGTATACAGCGCCCACTGGCTGCTAAACGCCAGCATGCCGCACATGGCCGCCAGCATAAAAAGCACACTGACCAAAAACACTTTTCTGGCCGAGAATTTGGCCAGCAGGAATGCACCCAGGAAACAGCCGATGGTGCGGAACATAAAATAAATGCTGGTGGCGTAAATGGCCTTGGACAGCGGCCAGTCCAGGCGGTCCATCAAAATCTGCGGCGCGGCGGTATTGGTGCCCACGTCTATACCCACATGGCACATAATGCCGATAAAGCACAGCAGCACCATGCCGTCGCCCAGCAGGGCAAAAGATTCTTTAAAACCGGTAATTTTGCCGGATACTTCTTCTTCTTTGATGTCTTCGCGGCCCAGCATAATCAGCGCAATCAGCGCCTCCACCGCAAACACCGCATACATCAGCGCCCAGTTGTTGTATTTGGCCGCAAACCAGGCCGCTAAAATGGGCGCGATAAAAGAGCCTATGGCTTTGACAAACTGCCCGAACGTCATAAAGCTGGCCAGCTTGTCCCCGTGCACGATATTGGACACCAGCGGATTTAAAGACACCTGCATAATGGCGTTGCCGATACCCAACAACGCAAAAGCCAGCATCATGGTGGCGAAATGATAATACACCAGCGGCAGCACCAGCGCCAACAGCGTTACGGCCAAACTGATGAGCACGGTTTTGCGGCGGCCGATTTTATTCATCAGCATACCCGTAGGCACGGAGCAGACCAGAAACCAGAAAAACACCATGGAAGGGCAGAGGTTGGCTACGGTATTGGACAGGTTAAAACTTTCTTTGACATAGTTTGTAGCCGTACCGACGGAATCCACAAAGCTCATGGCAAAAAAAGCCAACATGACCGGAATCAACTTCATCACCAGCGAAGACTCTTTTGTCTGTTGCGTCATATATTCTCCTTTTAATGATACGCGGGCCACGCGCCGGATTTGGTGCACACGAAGGCGGAGGTTTTCACCGCCGCTTCATGGGCCTCTTTCAGGCTTTTGCCCGTCAAAATGTTATACACAAAAGCGCCCGAAAAGCTGTCCCCCGCGCCCACGGTGTCGGCCACCGTCACTTTGGGCGTGTCCAGGCGGGAGGTTTCCTGCGGGGAATATATGGCACTGAATTTATCTCCCGCTGTAAAAATTACATAACGCATATGAAACCGGTCCAAAAAATGGCGGCACACCTCATCATCACCACCGGACAGATGAAACATATCCCGCAGTACGTTTATTTCATCATCGTTAAATTTGAATACATTAGCTTTGGCCAGCAGTTTTTCAACAAGTTCTTTGGAATAATAATGCTGGCGCAGATTGATGTCAAAAAAACGCAGGGCGTGCTGCGGGGCCGCCTCCAGCAGCGCTTCCACCGTTTTACGCGAATCCGGGTGGCGCAGCGCCAAAGAGCCGTAACATACACAGTCGGCGCGGGACACCAAATCCAAACAAGCCTGCGTCAGCGGAATATGGTCCCAGGCCACGCCTTCCACAATGGTGTAGTCGGGAATGCCGTCTTTGAGCCGGACCTGTACATGCCCCGTCGGATACGGCAGCACGGAAATACAATGCCGTATGCCGGCTTTGTCCAGTTCATGCAAAATTTCCTCGCCCAAGGCGTCGTTTCCCACCGCGCTGACGGCATATCCTTCCGCCCCCAGCTGCGTGGCGTGATACACAAAATTAATGGGTGCGCCGCCGGCGCGTTTACCGGCGGGAAGCATATCCCACAAAAGTTCTCCTATTCCGACAACGACGGGTTTTTTATTCATGTTTTCTCCGGCCGTTTTCTTTTATTGTACACAAAAAAACGCCAAAAGTAACGCGGAGCAAAACATTGTTTTGCCCCGCGTATACAAATACCGTCAAAAGACTAATTCCTGTTATCCCAAATGCCGCTTTTTGACTTTCATGCGGGCGATGGCCTGCTTAATTTCCAGCTCCGCCAGCTCAAAGTCAATATCGGCGTCTTTGCGGGAAAGGGACTCTTTGGCGCGTTTGATTTTCTGTTTTTCTTCTTCTTCGTCAATCTCATCGGCCAGGTCCGCCCCTTCGGCAAAGACGTTGACGCTGTCGCGTAAAATTTCGGCAAATCCGCCCAGCACGGCAAATTCTTCTTCCTTGCCGTCTTTTTTATAGCGAAGGGAACCGAAATCCAGCTGCACGACCATGGGGATATGCCCCGGCAGCACGCCCAATTCCCCCGCGGCGGCGGGCAGCACGACGGACTGCACCGGCAGTGCGTCCAGGAGCTGCTTCTGCGGGGTAATCAGGTTTAAAGTCAGCGTTTTGGGCATAATTATTCGTTGTCTTTAATCTTTTCGTAATTGGCCAGCACGTCTTCTATGCCGCCGCACATGAAGAAGCAGGACTCGGGAATATGGTCATACTCGCCGTTAACGATGCCTTTAAAGGATTTAATCGTATCGGCCAGTTTGACGTATTTGCCCGGGCGGCCCGTAAACTGTTCGCCCACCGCAAACGGCTGGGACAGGAAACGCTGTATTTTGCGCGCGCGGTTGACGGTGTTTTTGTCTTCGTCGGACAGTTCGTCCATACCCAGAATGGCGATGATATCCTGCAAGTCTTTGTATTTTTGCAGGATGCGGCGCACTTCCTGGGCCACGTTATAATGTTCCTCCCCGATCACGCGCGGATCCAAAATGCGCGAGGTGGACTCCAGCGGGTCCACGGCCGGATAAATGCCCAGGCTGGCCAGCGAGCGGGAAAGCACCGTCGTCGCGTCCAGGTGGGAGAAGGTGGCCGCCACGCCCGGGTCGGTCAAATCGTCGGCCGGCACATATACGGCCTGAATGGACGTAATGGCGCCTTTTTTGGTGGAGGTAATGCGCTCCTGCAGTTTGCCGATTTCGGTGTTCAACGTCGGCTGGTAACCCACGGCCGAGGGCATACGGCCCAGCAGGGCGGACACTTCGGAGTTGGCCAGCACGAAACGGAAAATATTGTCCAGGAACAGCAGCACGTCCTGCCCCTTTTCGTCGCGGAAATATTCCGCCTGCGTCAGAGCCGTCAGGGCCACTTTGGCGCGGGAGCCCGGGGGTTCGTTCATCTGCCCGTAGACCAGCACCGTTTTGTCCAGCACGGAGCTGCCGTCTTTGAGTTTCGTGTCCTGCAGTTCCAGCCACAAATCGTTGCCTTCACGGCTTCTTTCGCCTACGCCGCCAAAAACGGAGCTGCCGTGGTGTTCACGCGCCACGTTGTTAATCAGTTCCATAATCAGCACGGTTTTGCCGACGCCCGCGCCGCCGAACAGACCCACCTTGCCGCCCTTCATGTACGGGGCGATCAGGTCCACCACTTTAATGCCGGTTTCAAACAGTTCCGGCGTAGGGTTCTGGTCCTGCAGGGAAGGAGGCTCGCGGTGAATGGGCATATGCGCTTTGGCGTCAATGGGGCCGCGGTGATCCTGCGGCTGGCCCAGCACGTTCATCAGTCTGCCCAGGCAGCCTTCGCCCACGGGCACTTTCAGCGGTGCGCCCGTGTCACGCGCTTCGGCGCCGCGCTGCAGGCCGTCGGTGCTTTCCAGCGCCACGCAGCGCACAATGCCGTCGCCCATTTGCTGGGCGACTTCCGCCACGATGACTTTATCTTTGGAAAGTTGTATTTCAATGGCGTTTTCAATAGCCGGCAAATGGGCGGCGTCAAACTGTACGTCCACGGCCGCGCCGATTACCTGGCTTACTTTTCCGGTATTCATGTTTTCTTCCCCTGCTAATTTATCCGTTGAGGGCGTTGGCCCCGTTTACAATATCCAAAATTTCGTTGGTGATGCCCGCCTGGCGCACCTTGTTGAGCTTGACGCCCAGCGCGTCGGCCAGTTCGCCGGCGTTTTTGCTGGCCGCGTCCATGGCGTTCATGGTGGCGGCCAGGTTGGCGGCCTGGCTTTCCAACAGCACGCGGTACATATTGGCCTTCATCAGGCGCGGCACCAGCGTGCGGAAAATCTCTTTTACGCCCGGCTCAAACAGGAACTCTTTTTCGTCGTCTTTTTTGACTTCGTGGTCCAGCTCAAAAGGCAGCATTTCGTACTGCGCCAGCCGCTGGCTGCCCATGGACTTAAAATCGTTGTAAATCAGCGTCACGGAGGAAAGATTGTGTTCAAAAAATTCTTTCATCACCGCTTCCCCCAGCAGCTCCGCATGGGCATAAGTCACTTTGGGGAAAATACCCACGCTGCTGTACACGATTTTGATGTTCTTATGGCGCAGGCGGCCGATAAAGTCGCGCCCTTTTTTACCTATGCAAAAGACGGACACTTCCTGGTCCTGGTGTTCTTTTAAGAACGCCACCGCCGCGCGCAAAATGACCGCGTTAAAAGAGCCGGCCAGTCCTTTGTCGCCGGTGATGACGACCAGGCCGATTTTGTTTTTGTCGCCGGTTTTGTTGACAAAAAAGCGCGACGCCCAGCTTTCTTTGCCTTCTTCGGGCTCGGGCAGGGCCAAAACTTCCTGTTTTAAATCGGCCACCATATCCAGCATTTTTTTGGCAAACGGGCGGGCGTTGTCCATGGCTTCCTGCGCTTTGCGTATGCGCGCGCTGGAAATCATTTTCATCGTCTGCATGATTTGCTGCGTGGAGCGTATGGCCTTGATGTTTTGGCGTATGTCGCGAAGCGATTCCATACCAAATCCTTATTTGTTTCTTTCTTCCAAAATTTTCACGTAGTCGGCAATGGCCGTTTCCAGCGTGAAGTCCGGCTTATAGCCGATTTTTTCCCAGGCCAGGTTCATGTCCGCCTCGGTTTTGTTTTGGAAGAACGGATACGGATTGTCTATATAATCCGGCTCCAGGTTGGTGCCCAGTTCTTTGTTGAGGCACTTAATGACGTCGTTATAGCTGCGGGCAATGCCGGTGGCGCAGTTGTAAACGGCGGTTTCTTTGCCGTTTTGCAGCGCGCACAAATTGGCTTTGACCACGTCTTTGACGTATACAAAATCGCGCATTTGCTCGCCGTATTTAAACACGCGCGGGCGCTGGCCGGCCTTCATCTGGTTGTAAAGCTGATAGACCATGCTGGCCATTTTGCCTTTGTAATCTTCGCCCGGGCCGAACACGTTGAAATAGCGCAGACCGATGATTTTCATATCCTGGTGGTCATGGCTGAACAGGCGGGCCACATTGTCGTCAATGACTTTGGAAAACCCGTACACGTTTTCGGGGTGCGTGGGCTGGCTTTCTTTCATGGGCACCGCGCCGTTGCCGTATGTGGCCGCCGAAGAAGCATAAATCACTTTCGGGATTTCGTTTTCGGCCGCATAGTTCAGCAAATTGCGGAAGGCTTCCACATTCTGCTCCATCATCTGTTTCTGGTCCATGACCGTGGTGTCCGTGATGGCCGCTTCGTGGAAAATGGCGTCAAAATAATCGTTTTCCGGCAGGTATTCAAACAAATCCGCCGCAATCACGTTGCCTTTAAAACCGATTAAGTTTTTGAAATGGCCGTTTTTGGAAAAGTCATCAATGACCGTTACTTCATGGCCCTGGGCTTCCAGCGTTTTGGCAATGTTGCTGCCGATAAATCCGGCCCCGCCGGTTACCAGGTATTTTTTCTTGCTGTCCATGGGAATTCTCCTTTAAGCGGCATGGAAGACGGTTTTAAACTCGTCCAGCGCCGCATCTAATTTTTTGGCCAAATCATCGGTCATTTCTTTGGCGTCGTCCAGCTCTTTCATCAGATCTTTTTTCTGCATGTCGGCCCAGGCCAGCAGCTGTTTTTCATATTCGCGCACCTGTTCCACTTCTATGGCGTCGGTGTATCCGTGCACGCCGGCGTACAGGGCCAGCACTTCCTGGCTCAGGCGCATGGGCTGGTATTGGTCCTGCTTGAGCAGCTCGCTCATGCGTTTGCCGCGCGCGATTTGGCGCTGGGACTCTTTGTCCAGCTCGGAGCCGAACTGCGCAAAGCCTTCCAGCTCCTGGTACTGGGACATGTCAATACGCAGCGTGCCGGCCACTTTGCGCATGGTTTTGCGCTGGGCCGAGCCGCCCACGCGGGACACGGAAAGGCCCACGTTGATAGCCGGCTTGACGCCGCTTAAAAAGAGGCTGCTTTCCAGGTAAATCTGGCCGTCGGTAATGGAAATGACGTTAGTCGGAATATAGGCCGACACGTCGTTGGCCTGCGTTTCAATAATGGGCAGGGCGGTCAAAGAGCCGCCGCCGTTCTCATCGGAGAGTTTGCAGGCGCGTTCCAGCAGACGGGAATGCAAATAGAACACGTCGCCCGGGTAGGCTTCGCGGCCGGGCGGACGGCGCAGCAGCAAAGACATCTGGCGGTAGGCCTGGGCGTGCTTGGACAAATCGTCGTAAATAATCAGCACGTCTTTGCCTTTCCACATGAAATATTCGCCGATGGCGCAGCCCGCGTACGGGGCGATGTACAACAGCGAAGCCGGATCGGCCGCCGTAGCGGCCACGACGGTGGTGTATTCCATGGCGCCGAAATCCGTCAGCGTCTGCACCACCTGCGCTACCGTACTGTTTTTCTGGCCGACGGCCACATAAATGCACAGGCAGCGCTGCTCCGGCGGTAAATTTTTCTGGTTGATAATGGCGTCCAGCGCAATGGCGGTTTTACCCGTCTGGCGGTCGCCGATGATCAGCTCGCGCTGGCCTTTGCCGATGGGCACCAGGGCGTCAATGGCTTTCAGGCCGGTTTGCAGCGGCTGTTTGACGGGCTGGCGTTCCACGATGCCGGGGGCCACAATGTCCAACGGCATGTTTTTGTCCGTCTTGATTTCGCCTTTGCCGTCCAGCGGGCGGCCCAGCGGGTCCACCACGCGGCCGATAATGCCGTCACCCACGGGGATGCTGATCACTTCGCCCGTGCGTTTGACGGTGCCGCCTTCCTGCACCAAATCGTCCGACCCCATCAGCACGCAGCCGACGTTGTCATATTCCAGGTTCATGGCCATGCCTTTGACGCCGTTGCCGAAGTCCACCAGCTCGGAGGCTTTGACCTGGTTTAAACCGTACACGCGGGCGATGCCGTCGCCGACCTGTATGACGGTGCCGACTTCACTCAAGTCCGCTTTGGTCTCAAATTTTTCTATTTTTTCTTTAATAATATTGGTTATTTCTTCCGGTCTTATTGCCATAATCGCACCGTTATTTGGTTAATTCTTCTTGTAATTTTTCAAACCGGCCTTTCAGCGTGCCGTCTATCAGCACGTCCCCCAGCCGCGCGCACAGCCCGCCCAAAAGGGACGGGTCCGTTTTATATTCAGCCCGTATGTCCTTGCCGGCAAACTGCCCCAGCGCTTCTTCCACTTTTTTCTTTTGCTGCGGCGTCAGTTCAAACGCCGTCTGCACTTTGGCGCGCACAATGCCCAGGCGGCTGTCCAGCAGGGCGCCCACCTCGTCCACGCACGCGTCCAGCAAATAATATCGTTTGGCTTCCAGCAGGGCGGACACGAACCCCTCCACCCGTTTGTCGGCGGACAGGGCCTGTTTGGCAAAGGCCAGCTTGTCGGCCGACGGTACGGCGGGGTCGTCCATATACGCTTTGGCTCCGCGCAGCGCCTGCGCCGCCTGGCGCAGCGCGGCAAAATGCGCCGAAGCCTCCGCTCCGTCCTTGCTTAAAGCGTCAAACGCGCGGGCATAACGCCCGGCTAAAATACGGTCTGCACTTTTCATAACGTCTTACGCGCGGGCCGAACCCGCGTTTTTAACCTCGCGCAACACTTCGTCCACCGTTTTTTCGGCGGAAGCCTGGTTCATTTGCTGGCCCGTAATTTTGGCGGCCGCCAGCAAAGCCGTGCTGACCACCTGGTCGCGCACGTCGGCCAGCGCTTTGTTCTTTTCCGCCTCAATCTGCGCTTTGGCCTGTTCCAGCAGGCGCTGCGCCTGCTGCTGGGTTTGCTCCAGCAGCTGTTCTTTTTGCGCATTGCCCAACGCCACGGCTTCCTGCATCTTTTTGGCGGCTTCGGCGGTGATGTGCTGCAGCTGGGCGTCCAGCTCAGCCTTGATTTGCTGCGCTTCCTGCCGCGCTTTGGCGGCGGCGGCTTTGTCGTTTTCTATTTGCTGTTCGCGTTTTTCCAACGCGCCGATGAGGCTTTTCCACGCAAATTTATGCAGCAGCCACACCAACAGCAAAAAGTTGACGACCGTCAGCGCCATCACCCCGAAATCGGGATTTAACAGTTTATCCATGCTTTCCCCTTCCGGAAAAAACTTACATGACCATGGTCAGCAGACAAATGACCAGACCCAACATCGCGGCGCCTTCCAACAGAGCGGCGATGATGATCATGGTCGTGCGGACGGCGTTGGCGGCTTCGGGCTGGCGGGCGGTGCCTTCCAAGGCGGCATTACCGATTTTACCCAAACCCAAACCGGCTCCGATAACGGTCAGACCCGCGCCGATACCGGCGGCGATGTATTTCAAGACTTCCAGTTCCATATGTTTTCTCCTTTTGCGGGAAGTCCCGCGTTTTTAAATTAATGAGAGTGTATGACCAGGCCCGCGTAAATGGACGTCAGCAGCGTAAACACGTACGCCTGCAGAAACGCCACCAGCAGCTCCAGCAAGGTCATAAATATTTCCAGTCCCATGGCGGGCACGGCGGAACCCACACCCGCGATTTTGCTCATCTGTCCGATGATAAAAATAATCAGCAAAAGGCTTAAAAGCACCATGTGCCCCGATAGCATATTGGCAAACAGACGGATGGCCAGCACGCATACGCGGATAATCAGACTAATGACTTCCAGCGGGAAAATAAGCGGCACCAGCCACCACGGCGTACCGCCGGGCACAAAGGTTTTGACAAAACCCCACCCGCCGTGAAACTTAATGCCGCAATACACAATCAGCGCGCCCGAACACAAGGCCAGCGCGCCCGTAACGGCGATATTGGAGGTGATGGTTTTCATTTGCGGGATAAGGCCCGCGAGGTTGGAAAATAAAATAAACAAAAACAACGTGCAGAAATAAGACAGAAACTGTTTGCCTTCCGCGCCCATGCCCGGCACGACAATGCCGTCGCGCATAAACGCCACATATTCTTCACCCAGCGTGTGCATCAGGCGCATAAACACGCTCTTGCCCGTGCGCGACATAAGAATACATACAAATAACAAAACCAGGCTGATGCCGAACATCGTCAGCGTATGCGCGGTAATGGGCAAATGCACCGTGCCCAGCATCACGCCGAAATCGTGGTCCAAAATATGATGTGCTATGGTTTCAGATACTTCCATCTTTTTTATCGTCCTTTTGCGGGGCTTCGGCGCGCTCCATGCGCTTGGCTTCTTTTATAACAATATACATCCCTAAAGCAAACCCCAAAAATACGCCGGCCACCATCAGCCAGGGCGCGGTGCCCCAGCGTCTGTCGGCCCAGTAACCGCCCGCCGTGCACATGGCTACCGCCACGGCAAACTCCAGACCCAGGGTGGTAATCATCACAGTATCCTGCGGCGAAAACGGCCCGATGCGCATAAACTCCCCGTTTATTTACCGAGCGGTAAGTTATACATATATTATAGATTAATTCGCCGCAAAAAGCGAATTTTTTCCGCCCGCTTTTTCTCTTTCTATATTGTATTAAATCCGACGGAAAAGAAAAATGTTTTTTTGGATCATTTTTTATTCGCCGCCCCGCACAAAAACACGAATCAAACGTTACTTCCGGTAAACTGTTTTTGTGTGTTAAATTATTTACTTACGCGCCGCCATTGCCTATATATAAACAGAAAAGACATTTATCGGGCGTACTTTTTTTGAATTTATATTAAGAAACAGTAAAAACCCCGCCTTCCGGCGGGGTTTTTATCAAATGGCGTAAGTGAATATTTTGCTTTCAAAAGGCTTTAAATCCACTTCAAGCCCCTGGTCTTTTACCTGCGGCGTGATATCTATGTGCGCGCCGGAAAATTCTTCCGTTATCTGCTTGCCGTCTCCGGCGGCGGCTTTCATTTTCACCAGGCATTTGGCCGGTGCGTCGCTGTAATTGATAATAACGGTCGCGGCCGTATTCATCTGTTTCCAGGTCCAGCACAGGATATTATGGTTGGAGCCGTCCCCTCCGCAGGGGTTGGCGTCCGTCAAAGACCACTGCCCCCCGTGAAAAGCCGGCTTGGAGGCTATTTTAAGCAGTTTTTCATAATAGGCGCGAATGGGCGCGTCTTCCTTGAAAAAATCTTTTACATACTGTATCGGCACGCGCACGGGGTGGCCCATCATTTGAAACAAATATACCATACGCGCCCCGGGCAGCGTGGCGATAATCGTGCTGGCCGCCAGGGATTTTTCGCGTCCGAAGGCTTTTAAACTTTCTTCTTCGTCATGGTTGGCCGTAAAACGGATGGAACGCATTTGATACAGATGTTCCGCCCCCAGATGCGCCTTGATGCTTTCGGGATTGGAGAAACGCAGCCGGTCATAGAGCACCTTGTCATAGGTGTAATCAAACCCCATTTGCTGTATTTCCCACTCCAGGCCCCAATATACTTCGGCAATGAATTTAAAGTCGGGGTAGGCTTCACGCACTTTGTGCAAGGCTACGGACCAAAATTCTTCTTTGGGCAAATCTCCGCCGATAAATTCCCACCAGGTATCGCGGTGCACTTTGTTGAGCGTCAGCATGGCCATATCACAGCGTACGCCATCGCACAAAGATGCCACCTTCAGCAGGTTTTCAAGCATAAACTGCCGCGTTTTGGGATTAAAATAATTCAGCTGCGCGCTGTCCGTCCACGGGGCAAAATACGGGTCCCGTCCGTGCGCCACCCACACGCCGTTTTCGTTTTGGAAAAACCAGTCTTTGTGTACGCGGGGCTCCTCGGTGCCGGTATTAATGTAGAGGTCCGGATCGGAGTTGACGTAAGGGCAGTCCATGGCCGTGTGATTGCCTACAAAATCCAAAAACAGTTCCATGCCCATGGAGTTTAATTTTTCATGCAGTTGTTTGAGGCCTTCCTCTCCGCCCAAATCCGGCGCGGCTTCATAGGCATAAATAGCGTAAGGGGAGGCAATAACGTCGTCGGTCTTAAAATCGGGATAAACCTGACGGATCTGTGCCAGAATATCGGCGTTTTCGCGCGCGATTTGTCCGGCCTTGGGGCTTTGTTTCCAAACGCCCATCAGCCACACGGCATCAAATCCGAGGGCTTTGAATTCCTGCCAGTAGCGGTCGGGAATCTCCTGCAAGGCAAAAAGCCTGCCGTGTTCGGCCTGCAGGCGCGCAAGCCAAGCACGCGTATTTATCTCTAAAATATGCGGATTGGTCCTCATAACAAAACTCCCCTAGGTATTTTATAGCACTTTGGAACGCGTTTGTAAACCCTTTTTTCTACCGACCGGTAAGTTTCCTTGTTCCCGACGTAAATTTATATATGTTTATATTACGCGCGCGTTCGGGGAAACATCAAACCGCGCCAATCCGCATCCTCCAGATTTTTGTGGAAACAAATTTTGCCAAACAGCTGCCTTGCTGACAGCATTTTTCTAAAAATAATAAATCCCGTGCAACGCGCTGCGAGGTTTCTTTGGTTCCCGTCAGACGGGGCCGCCGCGCCGGACAAACACCAGGAACAAAGTACAACTCCCCGGGCTCCCGCTTGGGAGGTCCTGTAAGGCATACAAAACTCGCAAAAACATGAAAAAAACCCCGCCCGAAGGCGGGGTTTTTAAATCACGGGAAATTAATTCCCTTCCGCTTCTTCGTCGTCTTCATCTTTGACGACGGGAGCGATGCGGGCGATTTTGTCGCCTTCTTCCAGCTTGACCAGGCGCACGCCCTGGGCGTTGCGGCCGACGGAGCGGATTTCTTCGCAGCGGATACGTATGGTCATGCCTTTTTCCGTCACGACCATCAGGTCCTTGCGTTCGTCCACCAGTTTAATGCCTACCACGTCGCCGTTGCGTTCGCTGGTTTTAATGGTGATAATGCCCATGCCGCTGCGGTGCTGGCGTTTATATTCATTAAACGCCGTGCGTTTGCCGTATCCGTTTTCGCATACGGACAGCACATCCGGCTGCTGCGCGTCGTTGGGCGCCTGTTCCATGCCCACCACTTCATCGCCTTTGGACAGGGAAATGCCGCGCACGCCTTTGGCCGGGCGGCCCATGGGCCGCGCTTCGTTTTCGTCAAAGCGGATGGATTTGCCGTGTTTGGTGGCGATAATAATGTCGCTCTTGCCAAACGTCATCTGTACGCTGATCAGCACGTCGCCTTCGTCCAAGCCCATGGCGATAATGCCGGTTTTGCGTATGTTGGCAAATTCTTTTAAATCCACGCGTTTGACGCTGCCCAAACGGGTGCACATCGTCAGATAGGCTTTTTCCGTTTCGGGGTCATGTTTCTTGGGGTCAAAGTCCTCAATAGCCAGGGCGGAGGTTACTTTTTCCTCACCCACCAGCTGCAGCAGGTTGACCAAAGCCTTGCCTTTGGACATACGCGTACCTTCGGGTATTTCAAAGGCGCGCAGCGCAAAGACGCGGCCGCGGTTGGTGAACATCAGTATCGTGGCGTGCGAAGACGTAATGAACAAATGTTCCATAAAGTCTTCTTCTTTGGTCTTGCCGCCGATAATGCCTTTGCCGCCGCGGTTCTGGCTCTTATATGTAGAGAGCGGAATGCGTTTGGCGTAGCCGTCATTGGAAATGGTGATGACGACGTCTTCTTTCTCAATGAGGTCTTCCATGGAGAACTGCGTCATGTCCGGTCCGATTTCGGTGCGGCGCGGATCGCCGTAGTTTTTCTTCAGCTCCGCCAGCTCGTTGACAATGATGTCCAAAATCTTTTGCGGGTCGGCCAGAATGCCCTGCAGCTCGGCAATGAGTTTGAGCAGGTCTTTCTGTTCCTGTTCAATCGCCGCCGAAGACAGCTGCGTCAGCTGGTGCAGACGCATATCCAAAATAGCCTGGGCCTGCACTTCGGAGAGCTTAAACGTGTTCATTAACGCAATTTTGGCCGCCGCGGCGTCCTGGCTGTTGCGGATAATGGACACCACTTCGTCCATATTCGCAATGGCAATCAGCAAGCCGGACAGGATATGCTCTCTGCGCTGGGCTTTGTTTAAATCAAATTTCGTGCGGTTGGTGACGATTTCCTGGCGGTGTTTGACATACGCTTTCATGACCTCTTTGAGCGACAAAATGCGCGGCCGTCCGTCCACAATAGCCAGCATGTTGACCGCAAAAGAAGTTTGCAGCTGCGTATGTTTAAACAAATGGTTCAGCACCACCTGGGCATTTCCGTCGCGTTTGATCTCAATGACCAGACGCATGCCGCGGCGGTCCGACTCGTCGCGTATATCGGAAATATCGGTAATCTTTTTATCGCGCACCAGGGCCACGATGCTTTCAATCAGCGCGGTTTTGTTTACCTGGTACGGAATGGCGGTCACAATAATAGCCTGGCGGCCGCCTTTTCTTTCTTCAATTTCCGTGGCGGCCTGCACGCGCACGCTGCCGCGGCCGGTTTCAAAATAATCATGAATGCCTTTGGTTCCGCGGATGATGGCGCCGGTCGGGAAATCCGGCCCTTTGATGATTTTCATCATCTCTTTGGTCGTAATGGCCGGATTTTTGATATAAGCGATAATGCCGTCGCAGACTTCGCCCAGGTTGTGCGTGGGGATGTTGGTGGCCATACCCACGGCGATACCGGAAGAGCCGTTGACCAGCAGCGCCGGCAGTTTGGCCGGCAGCACCGAAGGCTCCATCAAAGACCCGTCATAGTTGGGAATCATTTTGACGGTGTCTTTTTCCAAATCATTGAGCATTTCGTCCGAAATGCGCTGCAGGCGGCATTCGGTATAGCGCATGGCGGCGGCGGAGTCCCCGTCAATGGAGCCGAAGTTCCCCTGCCCGTCAATTAACGGCTGGCGCAAAGAGAAATCCTGCACCATGCGCACCAGCGTATCATAGACGGCGATGTCGCCGTGCGGGTGGTATTTACCCAACACGTCACCGACGACGCGGGCGGATTTCTTATAGGGCTTGTTGTATTTTAAGCCCATTTCGTTCATGGAATAGAGCACGCGGCGGTGCACGGGTTTTAAGCCGTCGCGCACGTCGGGCAGCGCGCGGCCGACAATGACGCTCATGGCATAGTCAATGTAATAGGAGCGCATTTCGCCCGCGATGTCGCGCTGTTGGATATTGCCGAACAGATCTACGTTGTTTTGCTGCGGCTCGGACGCCGCGCCGGTTAATTCTTCACTCATTGTGTTAAACTCCTGTTAAACCGTTCAAATCTTTTCCCCGCGCCCAAAACGCGGGGACAAATTAAATATCCAGGTTTTTGACTTCCAGCGCGTGCGATTGGATAAATTCGCGGCGCGGTTCCACTTTGTCGCCCATGAGCATGGTAAATGCGTGCTCCGTATCGGCGGCGTCATTAATTTTAACCTGAATCAGTTTGCGCTTGGCCGGGTCCATGGTGGTTTCCCAAAGCTGTTCGGGGTTCATTTCACCCAACCCTTTGTAACGCTGTATCGTCGCACCGGAAGAAGCGGCGTCTTTGACGGCTTTGAGCAGTTCCGCCAGGCTGAACACCAGCACGTCGGTTTTGCCGTTGTTAACGGTGAAAAGCGGCGTCACGCGTTCTTTTTCATTTTCCACTTTGGGATATTGTTTGAAATTATAGCCCAAGGCTTCCAGTTTCTTTTCACAGGCCAACAGCTTGCCGAATTCAAACAGACTCTGGTGTTCGGGCTGCAGGCTTTCGTCGTCCAGCGTTGTTACGTCCACGCCGTCGGCGGAAAGCTCTTCTTTTTTCTCCAGCACGTATTCGTCGGCGTAAGCGCGGTATTCGGCCTCGTCAAAGAAATATTTGTAGCCGCCGCTCTGCAGCGGAATACGGTACACCGGTACGCGGCCTTCAGCCAGGAAAGCCTGAAAATCAGTAAACGTAATATTTTTGACTTCCAGCGTGGCCAGCACGTCTTCCATATCGCGCAGGATTTTAAGCATATCGGCCAGCGTCTGCCCTTCCAGTTTGGCGCCTTTGTTATCCGTGACCGTCACGGTGGCCAGGCCCTCTTTCATCAGCCACTGCTGCATTTGCTCTTCGGTTTGCAAATACTGCTCCTGCTTGCCTTTTTTGACTTTGTACAGAGGCGGCTGGGCCAGGTAAATATGGCCCGATTCAATCAGCGGGCGCAGCTGGCGGTAGAAGAACGTCAGCAGCAGGGTGGAAATATGCTGTCCGTCCACGTCGGCATCGGCCATAAGAATAATTTTATGGTAGCGCAGTTTGGAAATATCAAAACCGCCTTCCCCTTCGCCTACGCCCGTACCCACGGCGGCAATCAGGTCGCGCACGGTATCGCTGGACAGGATTTTCACCAGCGGGGCTTTTTCCACGTTTAAAATTTTACCGCGCAGCGGCAAAATGGCCTGGAATACGCGGTCGCGGCCCTGTTTGGCGCTGCCGCCGGCGGAGTCACCTTCCACCAGGAACAGTTCGCATTTGGCGCTGTCGCGTTCCTGGCAGTCGGCCAGTTTGCCCGGCAGACCGCCGCCTTCAAACGCGCCTTTGCGGCGGGTCAGGTCACGCGCTTTGCGTGCGGCTTCACGCGCCACGGCGGCGTTGATGCATTTTTCGCAAATGGCGCGGGCCGTTTTCGGATTTTCTTCAAAGAAAGTCGCCAGCGTGTCGCTCACCACGGAGCGCACAATGCCTTCTATTTCGGAGTTACCCAGTTTGGTTTTGGTCTGTCCTTCAAACTGCGGATGCGGGATTTTGACAGACAGCACCGCGGTCAGCCCTTCTTTAATATCGTCACCGCTGACGGAAATATCCTTGTGCTGTTTGGACAGATTATTGTTTTTGATATATTCGTTAATCAAACGCGTCAAAGACGAGCGGAAGCCCGTCAGATGCGTACCGCCTTCCACGGTGTTGATGTTGTTGACGAACGAAAACACGTTTTCGCTGTAGCCTTCATTGTATTGAATGGCAAAGGAAATATAATTATCCCCGACGGTTTTGGTTAAATAAATCGGTTCGGGGTTAATGACGGTTTTGTTCGTATTTAAAAACTTGGCGAACTGCGAAATACCGCCTTCGTAATGGAAGGTGACGGTTTTGGCTTCTTCGCCGCGCTCATCGGTAAATAAAATCCGGACGCCGGCGTTTAAGAACGCCAGTTCGCGCAGGCGGTTGGCAATGGTTTCATAGACAAAGGCCACTTCGCCGAAAATTTCTTTATCGGCATGAAACGTCACTTTGGTGCCGTGTTCTTTGGTGGTGCCGATTTCTTCCAGTTTGGTGACCGGTTTGCCGCGCTGGTACTGCTGGCGATAAATTTTGCCGTTTTTCTTTACTTCCACTTCCATGTCTTCGGACAAAGCGTTTACGCAGGACACACCCACGCCGTGCAAGCCGCCGGATACTTTATAAGCGCCGCTGTCAAACTTGCCGCCGGCGTGCAGAACGGTCATCACCACTTCCAGCGCGCTCTTGTGGCGGAGCTTGGGGTCTTTGGCGTTGGTCATTAAATCTACGGGAATACCGCGGCCGTCGTCTTCCACACAGCAGGTCATGTCTCCTTTAATCGTTACCTTAATGGTGGTGGCGCCGCCGGCCAAAATTTCGTCTACGGAGTTGTCCACCACTTCATACACCAAATGGTGCAAACCCGGCAGGCCCGTAGAACCGATGTACATGGCCGGACGTTTGCGCACGGCCTCCAGTCCTTCCAAAACCTGAATTTTTGATGAATCGTATTGTTTTTCTTCTTCAGTCATGTATGGCTCCTAAATCTTTTACGATTTCTATTTTTTCAATCCACGGCTTGTCAAAATGTTTGTTTAGCTCCCGTATCAGGCTTTCGCGCCTGCCGACCAGCTCATTTCTGGCCACCGACAAACGCACCGACACATACAGCACGCCGCCTTTTACGGCCGTTAACTTCCAAAATTTTTCTTTCTCACCCGTCAGCTGCGTCCACACGTGTTCCAACACCATCAAACGGTTAAAACGCGTGTTCCAGCTGTTATATTTTTTGCCCAGCTCGGCCGGCATTTTCCATATTTCGCGCGGTTTGGCGCCGAATTTCATGGTTAAATCCGCACCGGCATAATGACGTATTTCAAATCATCTTTGCCGACGGGCTCAATCAGCACCGGCTGGGAAGCGTTGACAAAGGAAAAACTGACTTTTTCGCTGCCCACATTTTTCAACACGTCAATGATATACTGCGGGTTAAATGCACAGTCAAAGGCTTCCTGCGTATATTCTATGGGCAGTTCGTCGGTAAATTCCATGTTCTGGGACGTAGAAGACACCGTCATAGCGTTGTTTTCCATATGAAATTTCACCGTGCTTCCAAATTCGCCGGAGCACAAAGCGGCGCGGCGGGTGGAAGCCAGCAGTTCCTTGGTAAACACTTCAAAAGAAATATTTTTCTTGGTGGGGATTACCTGTTTATAATTGGGAAAATTGCCTTCAATCAGACGGGAAATAAACGTCGTTTCGTTCATCTCAAAGCTGACCTGGTTGGAGGCCACGTTTACGTTAATCAGGGTATCCTTATCGGGTTTGGACAGGGAAATAAAACGCACGACTTCGTTTAAAATTTTCGTCGGAATAATAATTTTAAATTCGCCGGAATCAGGCAAAGCGGGGTGGCTGGCCACGGCCAGGCGGCCGCCGTCTGTGGCGACGACTTCAAATTTTTCCGCCGTATTATTCCATAAAAGCCCGTTTAAAATATAACGCGTCTCCTGCGTGGAAGCGGAAAACGCCGTCTTGTCAATCATATTCTGCAAAGAAAGCGGGCTTAAAGAAACGCTGCCCGTTTTTTCAATTTCGGGAATGGCGGGATATTCCGATTTTGGCGTACCGATGACCCAAAATTTGCTTTTTCCCGATTTAATGTGAAATTTATTATTTTCCCCCGTATAGAGGTTAATTTCTTTGCCGTCGGGCAGATTTTTAATGATTTCTGAAAATTCTTTGGTCGGCACCGTCAGGCTGCCTTCTTCTTCCACTTCGGCATTGATATAATGCACCACGGCCATTTCCATGTCCGTTCGTACGAGTTTAAGCTTGCCGTTTGCCTGTGTTTCCATCAAAAAGTTATGCAAAATAGGCAGCGTCGTGCGGGAAGCGACCCCGGCGGAAATAACCTGGATTCCTTCCAAAAGGGTTTCTTTAGTAATATTTATTTTCATATTTATAATCCTATTATTATGTCCTGTTTATAATGTGGATTTAGTGTACTGCCCTATACAAATTTTGTGGTGTTGCTGTGCATAACTTCCTAAAATTTTGCACATTTTGCACAGTCATTTTTTTTATAACCCGTTTTTATTTTTTATCCACTGTTTATCCACTGTTTTTTATTTTTTATCCACAGCTTTGATGTCACTGATGATTTGGTTGATTTCCGCGGAGAAAAAAGGATCAGCTTTTATTTTTTCTTTCACCAAATCCCGCGCGTGTACGACGGTGCTGTGGTCGCGGTTGA
>DWVB01000067.1 GCA_019120455.1 Candidatus Avelusimicrobium excrementipullorum | reverse complement strand
TTTTTAAGCTACAAATAATCTTTGATTTCCTTATACACCCTTTCCGCCACGATTTTATATCCCGCGGCATTGGGATGAATTTGGTCCGACATTAAATCCTTTTTGCCGAATATCCCGTCCAAAATCCCTGGTACAAACACCGCCCCCTTTTCCCGCGCCAGTTTTTTATAGGCTTTGCTATACTTTTCCATCGCGTAATAGCCGCCCGTATCCACCACAACGGCCACCGCGCCGGCGGCCTGCACCTCGTCTATAATTTGTGACACCGAGGCCAGCGTCTGCTCAAACGCCGCCCCGCGCATAAAATCATTGCCGCCGAATTCAATCAGCACCATATACGGGCGGTGTTCCAGCACCTGCGGCAGGCGGCGCGGCGCCGCGGCCCCCGTATCCCCGTTCAGCCCGAGATTAACAATATTCTTCCCTGTCAGTTCCGCCAGCACCGCCGGATACGTTTGCTCCCGCGGCGCGCCTTTGCCGTAGGTCAGGCTGTCGCCAAACGCCACGATGGTGGCGCCGGTTTTTCCGGCATTTTTAATTTCCGGTTTTTCCCGCCCCCACAGCCAATATACGCCTGCCAATATTAAAACAAGAATCAATATTTTTTTCATGTGTTTATTGTATCAAAACACACGGTGAGAACAAAGCCTTTCCGTCGGGAAAGGGCTTGACTTTTCCGGCCATAAAGTTAGAATAAAAGTATGAGCAAAAAAATATCTGACAAAACGCTGCGCGCGCTGGCAGACGCCGCCGTGGAAGTCAAAAAAAACTCCTATTCGCCGTATTCGCGTTTTAAAGTGGGGGCCGCGGTGCTGGCAGAGGACGGACAAATTTATGCAGGCACCAATATTGAAAACGCATCTTACGGCCTGACCGTATGCGCGGAGCGCAACGCCATGTTCAGAGGCGTGTGCGAGGGACAGCGCAAATTTGTCGCGCTGGCCGTCTGCACCGACCCCGTGGAAGGCGACGCTTTCGGCACGCCCTGCGGGGCCTGCCGCCAGGTCATGACGGAATTTATGGACTTAAACGCGCCCATTTTATTGGTGGCCGTTACCAAAAAAGGTGCGCGCAAAATCTGCAAAAAGAAACTCAAAGACCTGATTCCTTTCCCGTTTTTAAAACCCGGGGAATAATTTTATAAGCGCGGCGTGCCGCGCTTTTTTATGCGGGGGTTCCGTGGAACAAATCCGATACAAAGGGCTGCATGCCCTGCGGCTGGAAAATGAATATCTTGCCCTGACTTTTTTGCCGGATTATGCCTGCAAAATGGCCAGTCTGTTTAAAAAAGACACCGGACGTGAATTTTTATTTCAAAGCGCACGTGACGTCCTGACTCCGCCGCCGTACGGCGCGGCTTTTTCGGACTACGACAGCAGCGGCTTTGACGAGGTGCTGCCTTCCATAGACGCCTGCCCGTACCCGTGCGGGACGTACCTGGGCACGCCGGTGCCGGATCACGGCGAAGTGTGGGCCCTGCCGTGGGAACACACTGTGCACGCAGACGGCAACGGCCTGACGGCCCGCGTGCAAAGCCCCAAGCTGCCCTACCGCTTTACGCGCGAACTGATATTGTCCGGCCATGACATCCGCCTGCATTATACGTTGGAAAACTTATCGGATGAGCCTTTTGAATTTATTTGGACGCCGCACTGCCTGCTTAACTGTTCGCCGCATACCGTACTGGTATTGCCGGATAATTTAACCGAAATTATAACGGTGGAGCATTCCACGCGCACGCTGGGGCCGTGGGGCACGCGCCACCCGTATCCGCGGACCCAAACGCCGCAGGGCAAACCCGTGGATATGTCGCAAACGCGGCCGGCTTCGGATAAATCCTGCGAAAAATTTTATTTCACGCAAAAAAATACACAGGGTTGGTGCGCCGTCAAACACACCGACAACGGCGACACCCTGACCTACCGCTACGACGCGGACAAAGTGCCTTATCTGGGCGTGTGGAAAACGCAGGGCGGCTACCGCGGCGATTACAATATCGCGCTGGAGCCCTGCACGGGCGTATATGACGATTTGTATGTGGCGCACAAAATACGCCGCGCGGCGGTGTGCGCGCCGAAAGACAAATACGAATGGAATTTTACCATGACCGTCGGACAGGAGAATCTATGAAACACCCGGAACTGAAACAAAAATTTAATGAAATTTTTCCTGCGGCACAGGCCCCGCGCCTTTTCTGCGCACCCGCACGCGTAAACCTGATCGGGGAACATACCGATTATAACGGCGGCCATGTATTCCCCTGCGCGCTGACGTTTAACACCTATGTGGCAGCGGCCAAACGCACGGACGGGAAAATACGCCTTTATTCGTTGAATTTTGAAAAAACGGGCCTGGTGGAGGCGGACATAAATCACCTGGCTCATGACCCAAAGCAGGACTGGGCCAATTACCCGCTGGGCGTTTTTTGGGCCATGCAACGGCGCGGACTGTCTTTTGACGGCGGGGCGGATATGCTGTTTTGGGGCGATGTGCCGCTGGGAGCGGGCCTGTCCTCTTCGGCCTCTATTGAGCTGGCCGCGGCCGTGGCGCTGAACACACTGTTTGGCTTTGGCCTGCCGCAGACGGAACTGGCGAAAATCGGCCAGGAAGCGGAAAATAAATTTGTGGGCATGAACTGCGGCATTATGGACCAGTTTGCCTCCGCCATGGGCAAAAAAGACCACGCCATTTTGCTGGACTGCAACACCCTGCATTATGAATACGCCCCGCTGGATTTACAGGGCGTTTCCATTTTAATTTGCAACACCAACAAGCCGCACAACCTCATTGAATCCAAATACAATGAACGCCGCGCCCAAAGCGAACACGCGCTGAAACAGCTGCAAAGCAAACTGAACATAAACGCGCTGGGAGAACTGACCGAAGAAGCATTTGAACAGAATAAAGAACTTATTACCGACCCCGTGGAGCGCAAACGCGCCAAACACGCCGTATACGAAAACCGCCGCACCCTGCTGGCCGCGCAAAAACTGGCGCAGGGGGATTTGGAAGCGTTTGGCAAGCTGATGAATGCGTCGCACATATCTTTGCGCGATGATTATGAAGTAACCGGCAAAGAACTGGACGCCATGGCAGAGGCCGCCTGGCAGCAGGAAGGCGTACTGGGCGCGCGCATGACGGGCGGCGGTTTCGGCGGCTGTGTGGTGGCGCTGGTAAAAAATGAACATGTGGAAAATTTCAAACAAAACGTCGCCCGCCTCTATCAAGCCGCCACGGGCTACCGGCCGGACTTTTACGCCGCATCGGCCGGAGACGGCGCACGGGAACTGAAGGACTGACGGAGGAATTATGGCTGACATTTACCGCTTGACTGACCAACTGGTTGCCTACGCTTTGGCAAATGAACTGATAGAAAAAGAGGACCAAATCTGGGCACGCAACGAACTGCTGGCCGTGCTGGGCCTGACGGATTATAAACCTTCCTCCGCCAAAGTAAAAACACCCAAAACCGCCGCGGAAATTTTAACCCCCATGTGCGACTGGGCCGCCGCGCACGGCCTGATATCCCCCGACACCGTCACCCAACGGGATTTGTTTGATACGCGCCTGATGAATGTGTTTGCCGCGCGCCCTTCGGAAGTCATCAGCGAGTTTGCCCTTCTCTATAAAACACGCGGTCCCCGTGCCGCCACGGATAAATTTTACCGCGATGCCCGGGCGCTCAATTATATACGCACCGACCGCGTGGCCAAAAACCGCGTTTGGAAGGCCGCCACGCCCTACGGAGAGCTGGACATTACCATTAACATGTCCAAACCCGAAAAGGACCCCAAAGATATTGCCGCCGCACTGCAGGTGAAAACCTCCGGCTATCCGGCCTGCCTACTGTGCAAAGAAAACGAAGGCTACGCCGGCCATGCGGCCCACCCCGCGCGGCAAAACCTGCGGCTGATCCCGCTGGATTTGCTGGGAGACGGCAAACCGTGGTATTTACAATACTCTCCGTATGTATATTACAACGAGCACTGCATTTGCCTCTCCGGCGCGCACGAGCCCATGAAACTGACCAAAAAAAGTTTTGCGCGTCTTTTGGGTTTTGTGGAACTTTTGCCGCATTATTTCATCGGCTCCAATGCGGACTTGCCCATTGTGGGCGGCTCCATTTTAACCCACGACCATTTCCAGGGCGGACGGTACACCTTTGCCATGGAAAAAGCCCCCGTGGAAAAGCGGTTTACGCTTAAAAAATTCCCCCGCGTCAAAGCCGGCGTGGTACGCTGGCCCATGAGCGTGATCCGCTTAAACGGAAGCAAAAAAGAGTTAACAGAAGCGTCGGACTATATCCTTAAAAAATGGCGCGCCTACAGCGACCCGCAGGCCGATATTCTGGCTTTCAGCGGCAAAACCCCGCACAATACCATTACGCCCATCGCGCGCCGGCGCGGGAAAAATTTTGAAATAGACCTCGTCCTGCGCAACAACCGCACGACGGAGCAATTCCCGCTGGGCATCTTCCACCCGCATGCGGAAGTGCATCATATCAAAAAGGAAAATATCGGGCTGATTGAAGTCATGGGCCTGGCCGTACTGCCCGCGCGGCTGGCGGCGGAACTGGCCGCGCTGGAAAAACCGCTGATCCAGCGGGACCTGAAAGCCATACAAAAAGACCCCGCCCTAAACAAACACGCCGCCTGGGCGGAAGAACTGCTGGCAAAATATAAGTTTACTGCCAAAAACGCCAAAAGCATTTTGCAAAAAGAAGTCGGCTCCGTCTTTGCCAAAGTGCTGGAATACGCCGGCGTATATAAACGCACGCCGCAGGGACGGAAAGCGTTTGATCGGTTTTTAAAAAGGCTGTAAATATAAAAACCCCGCTTTCCGGCGGGGTTTGTTACAAACTATAAACGACAGCCGTCTTCCGTTTTGGATACACACGGGGCTAATTTAGAACAGGCATACGCCTGATGATTATCCATACAATATAGGATCCTGTTTGCATCGCTCCCATTTGTTTGCAGCCAATACGGGGAATCGCCTGCGCTTCCTCCCTCCAGACGGGTGGCATACAACATAGAACCGCTGGTACTGTATTCCCAGTCTTTTGTTTTGACGCACACGCCGTTACCGGAACAGCCGCTGGACAACACGGCTCCCGGAAGAGAAATACCGGAATTGACGAACAAATTGCTGTCTGCATTTTCTCCTTTACACTCGGCGGCATTTTCTCCGTTTGCCAGGACACACAGCCGGTAAGCTTTGTACATACTGTCCAATATCAACCGAGCCTCGGCTATGCGGCTGCGTTCCACCGCCTTGGTATATTGCGGCAAAGCAATAGCAGACAAAATACCTATAATTAAAACCACCACTAACAACTCTATCAGCGTAAAACCGGATAAGGAGCACTGACTATATGTTGTCCTGCATAAACAGGTGTTCGGGTAAATTTTATTCATATATTAAATCTATCAAAAAAATAAAATTTACACAAGCTTTTAAAACGGTCTTGGAAGGGCTTTACAAAGGCCTTAAAAATTTATAGAACGAATTATAGAACTTTTAAACACGGGTAAATAATATGAAACAACTGCACCCCAAACAAAAAGAACTGCTGGAAATCCTGAAGAACAATATTTCCGACCCGCTGACGTTGGATGAACTGGCCGCACGCCTGGGCGTCAGCGGCAAAAGCGTGGCCCACCACCACATTAAACAGCTGGAGAAGAAAGGCTACCTCAAACGCAACCCCGAAAACCCGCGCGACTATATTATTTTAAAAGACCCCGAACGCAATGTGGTGTACCTGAATATGTACGGCTGCGCCAAATGCGGCCCCGAAGGCACGCTGCTCAGCGGGGTACCCACGCGCGTGGTGCCGGTGGACCCGAGCATGATTTATTTTCCGGCCTGCAAAGGCTTCATGGTGGAAGCAAAAGGCGACTCCATGGAAAATATCATCGCCCCGCGCGACTGGCTGATTGTGGAGCAAAGCCATACCCCCAAAAACCGCGATATCGTGGTTTGCGTCAACAAAGGCGAAGTGATGGTCAAACGGTTCAGCCGCGACGGGGAAAACGTGATTTTGGAATCGCAGAACAAAAAATATTCCCCCATCGTGGCCGACCCGCACAGCTTCCATGTGGAAGGCATCGTGCGCAGCATTATCAAACGCAATTTTTAGCCCCGCTCAAACACGGGGTAATTAGTCGTAACCTCAAGGGGCTCCTACGCGGGAGCCCCCGTTTTATTATACGGCAGGTTTGAAACGGTGCTTTATGCGCCGCCCTTGTGCATGCAGGCACTCCCCTGCGGCAGGGAAATGTTACAAACAAAAACCCCGCGCCAAAGCGCGGGGAGCCGTCTGATAACAAAATTCATTTTCCTTTTTTATCCGGCGTATGATGGCGCGGCCGGCCGGTGTATTTATGCAGAAAATCATGCAATTTTTCCAGCGTTTCGCGGCTGATGACGTGCTCCATTTTGCAGGCGTCTATATTGGCCGTTTTGGCGTTTACCCCCAATACCTCGGAAAGAAAACTGCTCAAAATGCCGTGGCGGCGGCGCACGTCTTCGGCGGCGCGGCGGCCTTTGGCCGTCAGCGTCACCCCGCGGTAAGGCTCATGTTTCAGGTACCCCCCTTCCGCCAGCACGCGCAGTGCGCCCGTTACGCTGGGGGTTTTGACGCCCAGCAAATCCCGCACGTCGGTCACGCGGGCCAGGCCGTCCTCATTGGCGGCCAGGGAAATGGCTTCCAGGTAATCTTCCATATTGGAGCTTAAATGTTTGCCCATATACGCCCCCGAATTAAGTTAAACTAAATTTAAGTTATATCATAACATTATTCACGGCATTTTGTGGAATATAATTTTCCGTCGGAGACAGGGGGCTTGCTTTCGCGTGATTTGTTGCTATAATAGTGGTAGGCCGTACCTAAAGGAGACTCTATGGATATTAAACAATATACCGCAGACTTTCTGGGCCGTCTGGCCAAGCGCGACCCCGCGCAAAAGGTGTTCCAACAGGCCGTACATGAAGTGGTGGGCAGTTTGGCCCCCGTACTGGAACAAAATCCCAAATATATTAAAGAAAGCATTTTGGACCGCATTTTGGAGCCGGAACGCATGATTATTTTCCGCGTTCCCTGGAAAGACGACAAAGGCAATATCCACGTCAACCGCGGCTTCCGCATTCAGTATAACAGCGCGCTGGGGCCTTACAAAGGCGGCATGCGATTTCACGAAACCGTCAACCAGGACGCGCTGAAATTCCTGGCTTTTGAGCAAACTTTCAAAAATTCTTTAACCACGCTGCCGCTGGGCGGCGGAAAAGGCGGCTCTGACTTTGACACGCGCGGCAAAAGCGACGACGAAGTCATGCGCTTCTGCCACTCGTTTATCAATGAGCTCTACCATCACATCGGCTATCACACCGATATTCCCGCCGGAGATTTGGGCTGCGGCGCGCGCGAAATAGGCTATATGTTCGGCCAGTATAAAAAGCTGACCAATGATTTTACGGGTGCCTTCACCGGCAAAAAACCCAACTGGGGCGGCAGCCTGCTGCGCCCCGAGGCGACGGGCTACGGCGTGGCATATTTTACGCAAAACATGCTGGCCACGCGCAAAGATGAAATCAAAGGGAAAACGTCCATTGTGTCCGGTACGGGAAATGTGGGCATTTATACCATAGAAAAACTGACCCAGCTGGGGGCCAAGGTAGTCGGATTCATGGACTACGACGGCAGCATTTATGACAAAGACGGCGTGGACGAAGAAAAACTGGCCTTCCTCAAAGACCTGGTGTTTGTACGGCGCGGGAGCCTGAAAGAATACGGCCAAAAATTCAAACACGCCCAGTTCCGCCCAGGCCAAAAAACCTGGGATATTCCATGCCAAATCGCCTGTCCGACCGCCTGCGAAAACGAACTGCATACCGAGGACGCCAAGACGCTGGTTAAAAACGGCTGCATCTGCCTGACGGAAGGCTCCAACATGCCCTGTACCCCGGGCGCCATTGACGTATTCCAAAAGGCGGGTATCTTGTACTCTCCGGGCAAGGCCTCCAACGCCGGCGGCGTGGCCGTGTCCGGCCTGGAAATGACGCAAAACAGTATGCGCATTTACTGGACGCGTGAGGAAGTGGACCAGTACCTGCAGCGCATTATGCACAATATTCACGACAGCTGCCTGGCCGCGGCCGAGCAGTACGGCGTGAAAGGAGATTATATGGCGGGGGCCAACATTGCCGGATTTATCAAAGTGGCCGATGCCATGATTGACCAAGGGCTTGTATAACAGGGGCTCTGCCCCTGGGCCCCGTTTACTTTTTCTCATTGCAGAAAAAGTAAACAAAAAGGCTAGCCGATTGAAGAAGTAAAAATATCCGTTTTCGGGCTGTTTTGTAAACTCGCTTCGCTCAAACATACAAAACAGTATTTCCCGAAAACGGATATTTTTTAGCACTTCTATCATCGGCGACAACGACACACGCCGCAGCCGCAAAAGTGATTTTTTATAGACGTTTCCATATCGGAATATTGTACGGCATTTCCCGGAAACGGATATTTTTAAACACCTAAAAGACAAAAACTATTTTGTCTTGTCATATATCTTATTGACAATCACGGACACCGCGCCGTCGCCGGTTACATTGCAGGCCGTGCCGAAGGAGTCCATGGCAATATACAGCGCAATCATCAGCCCCAGCATTTCTTCGTTAAAGCCCAGCATTTTCTGCAGTACACCCAGCGAAGCCATCACCGCACCGCCCGGCACACCTGGGCCGGCCATAATGGAAATGCCCAGCATGCAGATAAAACCCGTAAACTGCCAGAAATGCAGTTCCCCGCCGGTCAGCAGGACAATGGCCATGGCGCAGGCCGTAATTTTAATGGTACTGCCGGACATGTGAATATTGGCGCACAGCGGCACGGTAAAACCGGCTATATCTTCCCGCACGCCCAACGCCTGCACCTGTTTATACGTTACGGGAATCGTGGCAGCGGAGGAAGAAGTGCCCAGCGCGGTAAAATACGCCGGCAGCATGGTGCCCAGCATTTTCAGCGGGTTTTGGCCGGACACCGCCCCCGCAATGCCGAACTGTATCAGCAATACCACCAGCGTGATGATAAAAATCAGAATGATAATTTTGGCAAACACCGCCAGCACCGCCGCCACCTGTCCGGCGGAGGTCATATTTAAGAAAATGCCGAAAATATACAGCGGAAGCAGCGGGATAATTACCGCAGAGATGACCTTGTAAATAATGGCGCGGAAATCATACATGGCCTTTTTGAGGGTATCCCCTTCTATAAACGCCATGCCCAGGCCCAGCACAAAGGCAAAAATAATGGCCGACGTAACGTCCATAAACGGCGGGATGGGCAGGGTAAAATAGGCCGTCAGTTCCGGCGCCTGCGTAAAAGAAGCCAGCGAGGCCGTCACGTCCAACACCCACGGATACGTCAAAGCCGCTGCGCCATAGGTGAAAAACCCGGCAAACAGCGTAAAGCCGTACGCCAAAATGACCGTAAACACCAGCAGTTTGCCGGCGTCTTTGCCCAGCTCGGCAATACCTGGGGCAATCAGCCCCAAAATCAGCAGCGGCACAATAAAACCCAGAAACTGCCCGAACAAGCCGTTAAACGTCAAAAACAGCCGCACCAGCCAGTCCGGAAAAAACAAACCGCACACAATGCCCGCCATAATAGCCGCCGCCACCCACGGCAGCAGGCCCCAGCCAAATATTTTTTTCAGCACAACGCACCTCCGCACCGAGTTTGTTTTATTATAGCAAGTAAAACCGTATCCGGCCGATGTATTTGCTAAAATACATATATGCGCGTAACCATTAATATAGACGGCGGCAGCCGCGGCAACCCCGGGCCGGGGGCTTCGGCTTACGTCATCAAAGACGCAAACGGCAAAATCCTGGCGCAGGAAGGGCATTTTATCGCCCACTGCACCAATAACCAGGCCGAATATACCGCCTTAAAGCTGGCTTTAATCAAGGCCGCGGAACTGGGGGCCAAAGAACTGGATATTATTTCGGATTCCCTGCTTTTGGTCAAACAATATTTGGGCGAATATAAAATCAAACATCCGGATTTGGCCGCGCGCATGGCTGAAATACGCGCCCTGGCCGCGCCGTTTCACATTTCCATACGCCATGTACTGCGCCATTTAAACAAAGAGCCCGATGCGCTGGCCAACAAGGCCATGGATTTAAGACAGTCCGTGGGGTTTAATCCGATAAAAAATTTAAACCCCGCCCCCAAAACGCCGGACAATATCGTCAACGGCGTGCCGGTGGAACCGGTAAAAAGAGAGCCCGCGCCGGCGGCCGCAAAGAACAAACCGACCAAAAATAAAAAAGCGGTCCAGCCCTCTTTATTTGACGGGTTTTAAAAGTGCGCGCATAAAGGCAGCAGGCTGTTTTTGCAGAATAAAAATTTGACGGTCCAGAGAGCCGCCTCCGGCTTAATTGCCGGGGGAGGAACTTCCGGACTCCACAGGGAAGCGCGCCTTGCGAAAGCAAGGGCCGTGCGGGCCAAAATCCGCACGGACGGAAAGTGCCACAGAAAACATACCGCCTTCGGGCAAGGGTGAAAAGGTGCGGTAAGAGCGCACCGCGCACAAAGCAATGCGTGCGGCAGGGCAAACCCCGCGCGGAGCAAGGCCAAATATGCCCATGCGTGTCCCGCGCCAGAGGCAGAGTAGGCCGCTTAGAGTAATGGTTCTCACGGGTCTTTAGGCCCGACAGAATCCGGGGTATGGGCCGTCATCTATAAAAAGACCCCTGTTTTTAAAGGGGTCTTTTTATGTTTAAAATTTTCCAATCAAAAATTCCTGAATACAAAAAATGGGCGGGACAAACCTACTTTGTCCCGCCCGTACAAAACAGCCGCCCTGCGCTTATTTGATGACTCCCAGTTCCTTGCCCACTTTGATAAATTTCTCCGCGGCAAACTCCAGGTCTTTGCGTTCATGGCCCGCCGTAACGATGGTGCGCAGGCGTTCTTTGCCGCGCGGCACGGTGGGAAACACAATGGCCAGCGCAAACACGCCTTCTTCAAACAGACGTTTGCTGAATTGTTGCGCCTCGGCGCTGCCGGGCACCATCACGGGAGTGACGGGCGTTTGGCTGTGGCCCGTGTCAAAGCCGGCCTTTTGCAGGGCCTCTTTAAAATAATGCGTATTGTCCCAGAGTTTTTTCAGGCGTTCGGGTTCGTTTTCAATCACGTCCAGCCCCGCCAGGCAGGTGGCAATCACAGAAGGCGGCTGGGAGCTGGAGAACAGGAACGGGCGCGCGGTGGACACCATATAGTCGCGCAGTTTCTGCGGGCCGGCCACATAGCCGCCCACGGCGGCAAAGGCCTTGGACAGCGTGCCGATTTGTATATCCACTTTCCCCTGCATATGGAAATGTTCCACGGTGCCGTGGCCGTGTTCGCCCAGCACGCCGGAAGCGTGCGCGTCGTCAATCATGGTAATCACACCGTGCTTGTCGCACAGTTCCACAATGTCGGGCAGATTGCAAATGTCCCCGTCCATGCTGAACACGCCGTCGGTCACCAGCAGTTTGCGGCGGGCGTTTTTGACGTCGTCGCTTTCCAAAATTTCTTTTAAATGCGCCATGTCGCTGTGGCGGTACACTTTTTTCTTGGCTTTGGCCAGGCGGCCGCCGTCAATAATGCTGGCGTGGTTAAGCTCATCGGAAATCAGCACGTCTTCGGGCGATGTCATCAGGCACTGGCAGGTGGCCGTGTTGGCCGTAAAGCCGGACTGCGTCAGAATGGCGGCTTCGGCCCCTTTAAACGCGGCCAGGCGTTTTTCCAGTTCTTCATGCATGGTCATCGTACCGATAATGGTACGCACGGCGGCGGTGCCGATGCCGTATTCTTCCACCGCTTTGACCGCGGCGGCTTTGACCTTGGGATGCGTGGTTAAATTTAAGTAATTGTTGGAAGTCAAATTGACCACCTTTTTGCCGTCAATAACCGCCACGGGGCTTTGGGCCGACTGCAAAATATGCAGCGTGATAAAGCGGTTTTCCGCTTTTAACTGGCTGATTTCTTCATCCAGAAAATCAAATTTATGATTCATACGCTCTCCTTACGGCACCATAATGACTTTGCCGCATTTGTGTTCGGGGTCGGTCATGGCGGCAAAGGCTTTTTCAAAATCTTTCATTTCAAACTCATGCGTAATGACGGGGCGCGGGTCTATTTTGCCGCTGCGCAGCAGCGCGTCCATGGTATACCAGCTTTCATAAATTTTGCGGCCGGTCAGTCCCTGCACCTGTACGCCTTTAAATACAATCAAATTGGCATAGTCCAGCGTAATCGGGCCGCCGGGCAGGCCGAAGGCCACAAAATGCCCCGCGGGTTTAATGGCGCGCAGGGCCAAATCTATGCCGGCGGGGTGGCCGGACATTTCTATCACCACGTCTACGCCTTTTTCATCGCCGGACGCTTTAATGATTTTTTCCAGTGCGCCGGATTCGGACGGGTCTATAATCACATCCGCACCCATGCGTTCGGCCAGTTTTTTGCGGAAAGCCGACATTTCCGTGGCAATCACTTTGGCCGCGCCGCAGGCTTTGGCCACATTGGCGGCAAACAGCCCCTGCGCGCCCATTCCGTTGACTAACACCACTTTGCCCGCGATGTCATTGGCCAGCGTGGCGTAAACGGCATTGCCCAAAGGCTCCATAATGGAACCGATGTCTTTCAAACTGTCGTCTTTATGCTTCCAGCCGCAGCGCGCGGGAATGGCCGCATATTCGGCAAAACCGCCCTGACGGTCCAGCCCGATGGTCTGGTTATGCGCGCATACGTCGCGGTGGTTGTTGCGGCACTCATAACATTTGCCGCACCAAACATGGGACTCTATGGAAATAAAATCGCCTTTTTCAAAACCGTAGGCCTCTTCCCCCACTTCCACCACGGTGCCGCAAAGCTCATGGCCGAAAATAAACGGGATAGGAATGCGCTGCGGAGCCCAGCCGGTATAGTTATATACCGGTATGTCGCTGCCGCAAATGGAAGTTTTGTAAATTTTAACGAGAAGCTCGTCTTTTTTAATTTGGGGAACGTCGGTGTCTATATATTCCGCGCCTTTGGCGGGTTTGGTTTTACAGAGCGCTTTCATATGTCCTCCTGCCCGAACCGGGCCGCTGTTTCCATTCTACATTAATTTTCCGTTTTTGTAACGGGGCCCGCAGGTAAACAGCCCCCTGTTTTTAGTAATAAAAATGCTAAAATAAAATGGAGTCGGTTTCAGTTCTAAAAAAGGGTGAGGTTTTATATGGAGAAAAATTTATCTTCCGCCGTGTTTCAGCAAACGCGGCCTCCGGTGCCCCAGGATCAGGGAGATATTCCTTCCGGTTACGGCACCACCGAAAGCTACTTGCTTCCCAAAGATCCGGCCTGGATGTTCCTGTTCTGGGAAATCACCAACGAAACGTTTGATTACGTGCGCGGCCAGTACGGCTCGGACGTACTGGACCACAGCCGCACGGTCATTCGTTTATACGACGTCACAGGCAAAGACTATTTTGACGGCACCAACGCCAACGCTTACTATGACATGCCCGTCATTTTTGACGCCAAAAGCTGGTATATACACGCCCCGCAGGCCGGACGCGGCTATGTGGCGGACCTGGGTTTTATCACGCCGCAGGGCCAGTTTATTTTGCTGACCCGCAGCAATATGATTACGCTCCCGCCGGGCAAAGTGTCAGACGTCATTGACGACAAATGGATGAGCGTGGAAGGCGACTTTATTAAACTGTTGCAGCTCTCGGGCGCCGACCGCATCGGCATGGGCGCCAGCGAACTGATGCAGGTGGTGGACCAGCGCTGGCGGCTGACCGAACTGGCCGGCGCGGGCAACGCCCCCTCTTCGGCCCGCTCGTCCTGGACTTCTTTTGCCCTGCACACCGTGCCGGCTCCCGCGCCGCAAGGCGATGAGGACATCTGGCTGCAGGCCGACTGTGAAATTATCGTTTACGGTTCCGCTTCGCCCAACGCTTTTGTGACGATTAACGGCAAAGAAATCAAATTGCAAAACGGCAAATTTTCCCTGCGCCAGGCGCTGCCCGCCGGTGCGGTATTGGATTTGCCCATTAAAGCCAGCAACAAAACAGGCGACAAGACCCGCCAGGTGCACATCAAAGCCCTGCGCGAACAGGGGAAATAACACATGGGACAGGAAAAAGGCTACCTCGCGCTGGTACTGCACGCGCATCTGCCGTTTATCAAACACCCGGAATATCCCGACTTTCTGGAAGAGGACTGGTTTTATGAAGCCATGGTGGAAACCTACCTGCCGCTTCTGAACGTCTTTGAAAAACTCACCGCAGAAGGCGTGGACTTCCGTCTGACCATGTCCGTTACGCCGCCTCTGTGCAACATGATGAGCGACCCGCTGCTTATTGACCGTTTCAAACATTATTTAAACCAGCGGGTGGAGCTTTCGGGCAAAGAAATTGAACGCACCAAAGGCACCGAATTTGAAGCCGTGGCGCATATGTACTATGACAAATTCCGCCGCTTCAAAGACCTGTTTGAAAATGTCTATCATTCCAATATTCTGGAAGGGTTTAAAAAATTCCAGGACATGGGCAAACTGGAAATCATCACCTGCGGCGCCACACACGGCTATCTGCCGCTGATGGTGCACAAAGAAAGCGTCAATGCCCAGGTCAAAGTGGCGGCGGCCGACTACCGCCTGCGCTTTGGCAAAAGCCCGCGCGGCATTTGGCTGGGCGAATGCGCCTATAACCCGGGCGACGATAAATTCCTGCGCGATGAAGGCATACGCTTTTTCTTCCTGGAATCGCACGGCATTCTGCACGGTACGCCGCGACCGAAATACGGCATTTACGCGCCCGTGTACTGCCCGCAGACCGGCGTGGCCGCCTTTGCGCGCGATATGGAATCGGCCCAGCAGGTGTGGAGCGCCGACTCCGGCTATCCCGGCGACGGCCGCTACCGTGAATTTTACCGCGATTTGGGCTACGATTTGGACTACGACTACATCAAGCCCTACCTGCACAGCGACGGCGTACGCCGCAACATCGGCATGAAATACTGCAAAATCACGGGCAAAGTGCCTTTGAATGAAAAGGCTCCCTACAACCCGCAGGAAGCGCGCGACGTGGCCGCCGTACACGCCGGCAACTTTATGTTCAACCGCCAGAAACAGATTGAATACCTCTCCACGCTGATGGACCGCAAGCCGCTGGTGGTGTCCATGTACGACGCGGAGCTGTACGGTCACTGGTGGTACGAAGGCATAGATTTCCTGGAATTTTTGTTTAAGAAAATCTATTATGACCAGACGGACATTAAACTGGTGACCCCCATGGAATACCTGGATATGTATCCCGTCAATCAGACGGTGCAGCCGTCCATGTCCTCCTGGGGCGACAAAGGCTATCATGACGTGTGGCTTAATGCCGGCAATGACTGGATTTACCGCCACCTCATTAAAGCCGCTCAGCGCATGACCGAGATGGCCAACCAGTACCCTAATGCCGACGGCCTGCTCAAACGGGCGCTCAACCAGCTGGCGCGCGAGCTGCTGCTGATGCAGTCTTCGGACTGGGCGTTCTTGATGACGACGGGCACCGCCAAGGAATATTCCACCAAGCGGACCAAAGATCACATCAAACGCTTCAACGAGCTCTATGAGCAGATTAAGCACAACCGCATTGACGAAGGCTATGTCTACGGGCTGGAAAACAGCGATTCCATTTTTCAGCAGATAGATTACAATGTCTATTCGTCGGCGGCCAAAGATCAGGTGCTTAACCAATACAAATAATAAATCTAACGCAAAAACCCCCGCTCATCAGAGCGGGGGTTTTTAACATAAAACGGGCGGAACCAAATTGTTCCGCCCGTTCTTGTTCAATCCAGTTTTTAAATCACATGGTTTTCCTGCAGCATCTCTTTGGCGTTTTTAAATACGTCGTCCACCGTAATCAAACGCATGCATTTAAAATGCCCGCACGGGCATTTTTTGCCGCCGTGCAGCGCACAGGGCCGGCAGGGCAGGCCTTTGACCTCCAGCACGCGGTGGCCGTGCCCGTACGGGAAGAACCCAAGCTCGCGCGTGGTCGGCCCGAAAATGGCCAGCGTCGGCACATTAAACGCCGTCGCAATATGCATGGGGCCGGAATCGTTGGTAATAAACAGTTTAAAATGCGGCATCAGCGCCATTAAATCGGCCAGGCTGGTTTTGCCGCACAGATTGGCGCAGTGTCCCTGTGAGATTTGGCAGAGTTTTTCGCCCAGGTCCGCATCTTTTTTGCCGCCGCCCACAATCACGGTCTGCACATGCAGCTGCGTTTCCAGGCGGCTGATAAGTTCGGCAAAGTTTTCAAAGGGCCAGCACTTGGTCGGCCAGGCGGAACCCGGGTGAATGCCCACCAGCGTTTTGCCTTCCAGGTTATAATCCTTCATCAGGCGCGCCACATTTTCTTCGGCCGAAGGGGCATAGCGCATATTCAGTTTTTCGGCTTTAAAATTTTCCTTCACAATGCCGTGCAGCAAAGACAAATTGCGCTCCGCGTCATGTATCATCCAGTTAAACGGAATGGTCTTGGTATACAGAAACCACCCTTCGCTGGACGTAAAGCCGATGCGTATGGGCACGCGCGAAAGCCAGGCAATCAGCGCGCTTCTGAAGCTGCGGTGCGGCACCAGCAGAATATCTATGCCGGCCTGCTTGATGGCTTTGGCGGTTTTCCACACGCCGAAAATCTTGTTCCAGCCGCGCTTGTCGTTTAAAATAATCTGGTCCACTTCGCGCATAGGACGGAAAATATCTTCCGTCTGCGGGCGGGTAATCACCACGATTTTGGCGTCGGGGAACAGCTTGGCCGTTTTTTGTATCAGCGGGGTGGTCAGCACACTGTCGCCGATAAACGAAGTTTGGAAAATGCCGATTTTGTTTATTTTTTTACCGTCCAGATTGGCATGCTTGTAGGCCCAGTCCCCCAGCTCGGGGTTTTTATACAGCACGGGCACGTCCCAGCCTTTCAGGGTTTCCAAATACCGCTCCAGCGTGTGCTTTTCCAGCACGGGAGAGTTCTTTTTAAATTTGACGTATAGACGGCGCGCCACGGGGTTTTTGCTGTAGCGCAGTTTATGGGGAATACGGCTGAAAAAGCCGATTAAAATGCTTTTTAAATTGGAATGCAAATCCAGGTAATGGGTAAAATGCCCCGCGCGCACCTGGCGGATATTGCCCCACAGGCCCTTTTTGGCCACCATAATTTCATCAATATCGGGGTGACCGGCTAACACCTGGGCAAACTGGGGTTTGACCAGCAGGGTAATGTGGCTTTGGGGCCATTTGGCTTTTAGATTTTTATACACCGGTGACGACAGCACAATATCACCCAGCGAGGACAGACGAACGACCAGAATTTTAGGCTGATTTTCGCTCATAATTCTCCACCGCTTCCATGGTTTTTTGGGTGGCTCCCTTAAATTTCAGAGCCGTCAGCCGCGCTTTGGCGGCCATATTTTCCAGCGCGGCCGGATCTTTAAACAAACGCAGCACCGTCCGCTCCAAATTTTCTTCATCCACCAATACCCCCCCGCCGGCAGACAGCAGCGCATGCGCCACGTCCGGCGTGTGGTGGAAGCTCTTGCCGAACAAAACCGTTTTGCCCAGTATGGCGGGCTCCAGCAAATTATGCGCCCCGCGCGGGGCAATGCTGCCGCCCACAAAGGCCAGCCGCCCCACCGCATACAAAGACTGCAGCAACCCCATCACGTCCGCACACAGCAGCACGCAGTTTTTCGGGCGTTTTTTCTCACTTACCAAGGCATAGGCCAGCGGCTGCACAGACAGCGCGGCTTTGATTTCTTCCTTCCGCTCCAAATGCCGCGGCGCAAAAATGATTTTGATGCCTTCTTCGGCCCATTTCGGCGCGGCTTTTAAAATCAGTTCTTCCTCCAACGGGTGCGTGCTGCCGCACACCAGCACGGGGGCTTTCTCCCAGCCCAGCTGTTTCAGCAGCGCCTGCGCTTCTTTTAATTTGGCGGGCGTATCATTTAGCGTATCATATTTCACGTTGCCGCATATGCGCATGCGCTCGCGCGGCAGGCCCAGGGTCTTATAGCGCGCGGCGGCGTCCGCATCCTGCATACAGGCCAGCGCCACGCGGCCGAACAGCATTTTAAACAAAGGCCGCACATAAGCATAGGCCTTGGTGCTTTTGCGGGAAATGCGCGCATTGAGCAAAATAACGGGCACGCCTTCATTTTCAGCGGCGGCAATCATATTGGGCCAAATTTCACGCTCCACAATAAACAGGCGGTACGGTTTGGCCGCGCGCAGAAAGCGGCGCGCATTGGGATAAAAATCCAGCGGCACCAGCAGGGCTTTGGCAATATCGGGGTTTTTTTCGGCTTCGGCCTTGCCGGCGGCCGTACTGGTGGTGACCAGCAGTTCTTTGCCGTAAAACGTCTTGAGCCGCTTGAGCAGGCCGGCGACGGATTTTACCTCCCCCACGCTGGCGCAGTGCACCCACAGGGCCCCCTGCGGGATAAGGGACGGATCTTCCAGGGCAAAGCGTTCTTTAAGTTCCTGTTTCAGGGTTTTCAGTACGCGCCGGCGCGGAGAAAACACAAAGCCCAGCAGCACCCCCAGCGCGGCGAACGGAAAAGCCAAATTGGTAATAAACAACAAAAAGTTACCCATATATGTCATTATAATAATTTTGCCTGCCGTTCCGGCAAAGAGAAAAGAAATTGACGTATGCACGGCGCCGACCTGCCTGGGCAAAAGCCGCCCGCCCGCGGAAGACACCCGTTTAAACCGCACGCTCCTCCGGCGGTTGCTGGCGTTATACCTCCCGTGCCAGCGTGTAAGCCATCACTTTTTTGGCGCCCGCTTCTTTCAGCGCCGCGGCGCAGCCTTCCAGCGTGGCGCCGGTGGTGGCCACATCGTCTATCAGCAAAATAATCTTTCCTTTCACGCACCCGGGCCGCACACAGGCAAAAGCCCCGTGCATATTCCGCAGGCGGCCTTCGCGCCCAAACCCTGTCTGGCTGGGCGTATTGCGCACGCGCAGCAACACATCTTCGGCCTGCGGCAAATGCAGCTGCCGCGCCAAAGCCCGCGCCAGCAGGGCGGACTGGTTATAGCCGCGCCGTTTTAATTTTTTGGCGTGAAGCGGCACCGGAATAATCAGCTGCGCCTCATGCAGCTGCGGATAGCGGGGCCACTGCCGCACCATATACTGTGCCAAATAACCCGACAGCTGCGCCCTGTCGGCATATTTAAACGCATGCACCAGCGCACGCACCGGCGGATTAAACAATACGGCGGAACGTATAATTTTGCAGGAAAAGGAACGAGCTTTGCTTCCGCGGCACTGGTAGCAGTGCGCGCCGCCGTCCGGCAGCGGTTTGCCGCAGCGTTGGCAGTACAGCGGGCCCGGCGTGCATACCAGCGCTTCGCACGCCGCGCACAACGGCCGCTCCCAGCCAAACGGCACATCGCGGCGGCAGGCGTAACAGGTGCGCGGAAGCAGCACATGCAGTATGCCGCGCCAGAGCCGTTTAGAATTGGATAGTAAGATTGGCCGCCAGGCTGTAGGCCATATAATCTTCGGTTTCCACATAAGCATGCGTCAGCCACTGCACCGACCCCGCCAGATTCAGGCGCAGGTTTTGGGACAGCTCATAATCCAGCGAGGAAGTAATATCCAGTAAATCGTAGTTGTCGTTGACTTCCACGGGCGATTCGCGCGTGGTATAAGCGACGGTCGTATTCCAAATCACGCGGTTGGTGGCATTATACATACGGTTGATAAAAGGCAGTTTGATGCCGCGCGGCAAATTGAAATCCAGGCGGGCGGTCAGGCTGGGGGTAATTTCTTTGCTGCTTTCGCTGAGCTGGCCGTTGACCAGGCGGTTTTCATAAATACTGCGCGTAATTTTGGGCGTAAAACGCCAGTTGCCCAGGTAAAAAGAAGTCTGGGCGGAAAATTCTTCTTCCACGGAACTGCTCAGGCTTTGGTGTGCGCGCAAATCGTCTTCGTTGGAGGTGCTGCGGTCATAGACCAGCACCGTGTCAAATTTATTGAAAAGCAAAAAGCGCAGGTCCCCGCCGTATTGGCGCGTAAGCTCCTCGCTGCTGTCCACGGTGGTGCTTTCTATTTCGCTGTAGCGCAGTTTTACGTTAACGGAGTTAATCCAGCGCCCGCCGTTAAAGAATTTTTCCACGTCGGATATGGAAAACACCAGGTCCGGCAGCGTCATGCTTTTGGACTCGTATTCCGTGCCGGTTTGGTTGTTTTGCTGTACGCTTTGGGTAAAGTTATTTAAAAGAGATATGGTTTTAAGCGGGGCCAGCATGCCGCCCAGGTTATACTCGGAAAACGGACTCCAGCGCTGGGAAGAAGTCACCGTATCGCGCAGCACCAGACTCTGGCGGCTGGAATAGTCGCCGGTGCCGGAAAGGGAGGAACGTATCCACAGTTTGCTGCGCGAATCAAAATCTTCGTCCACATAATTCCACGAATCGGCGTCCTGCAGGCGGTAGCTGGACGAAATCACCAGGCTCTTAAACAGTTTGCTCTTGGGCATGATTTCATTGCCGTTGAGCGTCAGCGATATGCCTCCGTCCGAGCTGCGGTTGAGGCTTTTGAGTTCCCCGGGGCCGAATGTTTTTTCTTCGTCCGTATTGGCGTTAAAAGTGCGTGATACCAAGCTGTTGCTTTCCGTGGTGGCGATGTTATAGCTGACGGAAGGAGCCAGCCATTTGGCAATACGCCAGGTGCTGTTGAAGCCCGCGCTTTGGTTCATGCCTTTGGGATAGTGACGGCTGTCGGCCGTATCCTGCGAAGTATATTGCAGGCGTTCTTCGGTGCTTTGCGTCAGCGAATAACTGGGCGTAATGCTGAAATTGCTGACCGGCTCGTAATTAAACTTCACGTTCATGCGCTGGGTATCTTCGTCGGTGTTGTAATAACTCTCCGACTCCAGGTGTTTGTCTTTGCCGTAATCAATGCTGGTATTGGTATAGGAATAGCCGGCGTTCAAACTTTTCAGCGATCCCTGGGAAGTATGCGTCACGGTCAGCGCATAGGTTTGTTCTTTGTCTTTGCGCTGCATTAAATCGTATTCCACCTGGTTTAAGGTGTACTGCAGGCTGACTTTGGGTAAATTGCCCTTAATAAAATCGCCCTTTACCGTAGCCTGCTGGCGTTCCACACTGCCTTTATCCAAAGAACTGACGGTATTGTAGTCATCAGAACTTGTTACATACGGAGTAACCGTAGTGCTGCGGTTAAAGGTGGCCTCCATGGGGAACTCTTTGATTTTATCCACTTTCAGGAAATATTCTTCCTCCGTCACTTCCTGGTTGGTGGCTACGGCCAGCGGCGTTTCAAAGGTGCCGTCCCGATGCTTGTATTTCGCCCCCGCGCTGCCCCAGCCGTCCAGACGCACCACCGTTTCCCCCATATATGCCGTGCCTGTGGTGGTAACGGATTCGGCCAGGTGAATTACATTGAGCCACACAGAGCCGCTGCTGCCCGTACCGACATAATTACCGTCATCGTCAGTTTCCTTTTCCACACCGGCCATAATCATACTGACCTGCTGGAAGTTCATAATGCCCGCAGCGGTACGCACATGAGAAACACGCACGCCGTATTGCTCATCAGAGGCGTTTTCAAAACTGTCCGCTATGCCGTCGCCGTCGCTGTCCACCATGCGCAGTGAAATCAGCCGCCACTGGGCGGTGCCGAAATCCAGGGGCACGGTTACTTTATCATAGTTTTCGTCCGTACCCACTTTCATGAAAAATTCGCTGCCGGCATTGGACGGATCGCTGTAGAGCAGGAAGCGAAACTCTTTGTGCTGGGTGAAATCCATTTCCGAAAAATTACGGTTGGCATATAAACTGTCGTCATATACCTGCGTGGTGTCAAAGGTCAGATTTAAAGCCTGGTCCATGACATTGGCCGTATCGTTCTGCTCTCTATAATCGGCTACGGAACCGTATAAATAGCGGAACACTTCCGTTCCGTCTCCGTTATTTTCAGCAAAAATGGGCACATAATTGGTGTTGTCTACATTATTAATACCGGATACGGCAAACTGGTCAGGGTTGATATTCTCCTGCGGGTTCCAGGCCGTACCGGACAGAGAAACATTGGCTATTTTGACGGTACCGCGCAGTTTGCCGTTATATTTCAGCGTAATGCGCAGGTGGCGCACGGCCGTCCAGTTGTCTTTATCCCCGTCGGCAATATTCAGCGGCGCGGTGAATGTGCGCCAGCCGTCATAAGCCAGGCTGCTGTCTGTCAGTCCCTCAATGGCAATACCGTTATACCCGAAGTGGCCGCCCACGGAGGAGTCTTCCTCATCATAACGGCCGTTGTTGTTCAAATCCTGGGTGTCTATGCGGCCGTTGGGCTGGCTTTCGCGGTTATAGGCATTGTTGACAAACGGATTAAAACGCTGCAAAGTGCCGTCCGGATTGGCAAACCACCAGCCCTGGTCTTCATTCGGAGCCAGCGTTTCCAGACAGTTCACGTCCTCCGTTTTCGGCACGGCGGTGGAGGGGCTGCAGCTGGTGTACATACCCTGCTGCCCGGGCACCAGGCCGTCCGGCACGGACATCGGGTTGGCCGAGTCGGAACGCTCGCTGATGTTACCAAAGGTAATATCAATCTGCGGGGCGCCGCTTTCCCGGCTGCCTTCCCCCAACATAGTCAGTTCAAAAGATGTTTTGGTAGACAGGTCCAGCCCGCTGTTGCTTAAAGGATAAACAATGGAAATTTCATCATGGTCGCTGTACCCCTGCGTCATCGCTTTGGTAAAGTCATAATTGATTACCAACACCTGCTGCTGCTCGCTGTAAGAGGCTGCGGAGTTGGGGTTAATTTGCAGGGCGGGCAAATCCTGCGTATCCCAGCTTACGGAGTCCAGGAAGGACGGATAGCCATTGGGGTTGGCGGCGATGGTCCAGTCATAAAAAACATTGCTGCCGCCGGTTTGTATGCTCACTTCGTTCATACTGTCCACCATGGCATAGCCAAAAGAGTTTTCATTTTTTTCGCTTTGGGCCACTTCCGCCGCCAAATCCACCGACAGGGAATCGGTAACTTTTAAATCCTGCGCGCGGACATCGGCGCCGTATACCAGCAGGTCCTGTGCATAATTGCCCACCTGCGGCACGGTGTCCTGTTTCTCCAACCCTTCTTTTAACACCGTCGCGCCCAATTTGATTTTGTCAAAAAGCTGATAATCCAACCGTCCGCCGATAAGGGAATTGTTGGAGCTGGAGCCGTCGGAGGTGTCATATGTAATGTCTATAACGGAATCTTCCGTAATACGGTCTCCGTCATAAATGGTTAAATAACCGGACGCATAATCTATGTAATAGTCATTATTGCGCTGCAGCTGTACGCCGTTTAATTTGACGCTTTCAGACTCCACCACAATGCCCGCTTCCACAAAATATGTTTTGACGGTAGAGGTATACTCCACCTGAAATTTGCGGTTTTTGGAGGATACGGGCGTGGCGTTATATAACCCCAGGTCATCGGTCATGCGGCTTCTGAGTTCAAACACGCCTTTGTCAAAATCCATATCAATGGTAGAGGGATACACCTGCTGCGGGCTGGCGCTGGCCCCGACGTCCTGCCCGTTGGCGTCCAACAGATTAAGCAAGAAGTTCCCTTTTCCGTTGTCGCGCGTAATCTGCTGTGCACCGACATTGTAAAAGGTTTTCATTTCCATCTGATAGCCCAGCTCATCGGAAGACAGAATATATTTATCATTGGAGGTTTTGATGACATAAGGCTGCAGTTGGTTGGGGCTGAGCCAGGTACCGGCGCTGTTTTGGTAGTTAATCGCAATAATACTGGCAGCCGTTTGCGCGCTGGAAAATTCAATGATACCCCGACTGTAATCCACCGTATAGTCCGTGCCGCGCTGCAACTGCTTAAACGTGCCGGAATACACCACGCTGTCTGTTCCGTAATCACGCACCTGCAGGGATACGGGCACATAGTCGCCGCGAATGGTATTGGTATCCACATACACTTCTTCCGTACCGGCGGCGATATTACCGATGGTGGTGGACCATTTTACGTTGGTCCCCACAGGGGTATTGGAACCGAAAGTCATGTCATAATAGGTGCGGCGCACATAATCGGTATCGGCAATCGTCACGATTTCAAACACGCTGCTGCCCACAAACTGTTTCTGCTTGTTGGTGCCTTTGGTTTGGCTGCCGATAATATTCAGGTCCAAATTCTTATGCTGCAAATGCACCTTGGCGCCGAAAAGTTGCTTTTCATACGCAATAAATTCCGTCTGCGGAAGGGAGAGGTTAATGTCGCCAAATTCAGCCAGCTGCACCAGTTCCCCGGGTTTGCCGCGGTACGCCACGGAAATCGTCTTTTCTTCCTCTCTCTGGTCGTCATAGTCAATGTCCACAAAAATGCGGTCCAAAATTTTACCCTGCATTTTCAGCTGCATTTCCTGCTGCATTTCAAAACTGCGGGTATTGCGGTCCTCAACGGTATTATTGGTGTCCTGGGTATAACGCATGGCGTCCAGCCGAAAACCGATAACATACCGTCCGGTCAACGCCAAATTGGTGCCGTACAACGGCAAAGAAAGGGTGGGGTTTAACAGTGTCAGGTCCGGTATGGGCTCGGGGCCTTTATCCAGGGTATAATCCCCTTCCACGGCGGTAACGGCCTGACGCCAAAATTCATTGGTATATTTCAGCAGCTGCGCGTCATCGGGCGCATCCTCAATAATCAGTTCTTTTTCTTCGGCGGCTTTTCGGTCCTCTTCAAACAGGTCATACTTGTCTCTGTCCACCAGCTGATACGGCAGCGTTTCGGCCTGTAAATACGGACCGAAAAGCAACTGGAGGATTAGAAAAAGGCACAAAACCAGCCGTGCGGTTTTCATAAGACGGTAAAAAACCTCATTCTCTCATTGTATAATATTTACCCGTTTTTCCAAGACATAATCATACTCCGCACAACAGTATGTATTTTAAAAACGCGGACGATGTTTTCTTTCCCTCTGCTCCGGCCCAAATCAGCAAAGCCGCACGAACGCGCGCGATATTTGTTAGAATAAAATAACTATGAGAATCACACGGCCGGCTATTTTTACCAGATATATTGCCAAAAGCCTGATCACGTTTTTCTGCGGCGTGGTGGGCATTTTGATGTTTGTGATTTTCATGAACCAGTTCATCCGTATCATGAACATGGCCATGAGCTACGGCACCAGCTGGGGCTGGATTGCCTCCTCCCTGCTTAATGTAATGCCGGATGTATTTACCATGGCCGCCCCCATGGCTTTCCAAATTTCCGTTCTGCTGGCGCTGACCAATATGAGCGAACACGGCGAGCTGATTGCTTTGCGCGCGGCGGGGTTTTCTTTTAAAGAAATCGTGCGGCCGCTGGCTTTTTGTGCCGTGGCGCTGACGGTACTGTTGTTTTTCCTGTCCAACTGGATCACGCCGCGCAGCTACAAACGCCTGCTGGACCGGAGGGAAGAAGCCAGACAGAAAATTACCAAAGTCACCCTGGAACCCAAAACTTTTTTAAACCTGGGCGAATGGGACCTGTATTTGGAGGAACTGGACGAAGACACCGACGTGGCCCAAATGATTCATTTAATCCGCAAAAAAGATGACGGCGCTTTAAGCACCAAGGTAAACGCCACATCCGGCAAAGTCATTTTAACCGACAAGGCCATCGGCCTGCAGCTGCAGGACGGCCAGATGCAGCGCATAGACGCCAAAGACCCAGCGGCCATTATAGCCGCCAATTTTGACAATTACACCATGAGCATTTCCCTGACGCGGGATTACCACCGCCGCCTGCGCGTGGGAGAGCTGACCAGCACCAAAATTCTGCGTCTGCTGCGCGGAGGCGGGTTGTCCCCGGAAGAAAAAGCCGAATACCGCACCGAAGTCAGCGTGCGCAACGTGATGGCCTTCGCCCCGATTGTTTTGCTCTTTATCAGCTGTCCGCTGGGATTTTCTTTGGGTAAACGCAGCAACAAAGGCTGGGGCATGCTGTTTAGCATTATCATCATTTTTGCGTTTTATCTGCTGATGACGCTGGGTTTGAGCATAGGCAAGAAATACGGATTCCTGGCCTATCCCGCTCCGTGGCTGCCTATTGTGACGGGAGCCGCAGCGGCCTGGTACTTATGGAAAAAGAGGTTAAATATCTGATGAGCCGCCTGTTCCGCTATATCGCCAAAAAATTTTGGGGCCCCTTCTTTTTTGCCATGGGCGTATTTGCCGCGCTGGTGGTGTTGGGGGATACCTTTGAAAAGCTCAAAACCTTAAGCAACGGCTATTCCACATTAAGCGCCATATTGACCTATTCCCTGCTGACGTTTCCCAGCTGGCTGACCACCATTATGCCGGTGGCCTGTCTGCTGGGGGCCATATCCGTGATATCGGAAATGGTGTCTTCCGGCGAATGGACCGCCTGCGTGGCAAGCGGCTTTTCCCCCAGACAGTTGTTTAAACCCGTCATTATGTGCATTATTTTGGTTACACTGCTGACCATGGCCGTGCAGGAATTTATCGTCCCGCCGCTGAACATTAAAGCTGAAAGCTGGTATTACACCAAGATCAGCCCCGACAAAAATTTCAACCTCAACGCCGAAACAGATGTGGCTATGAAAATATCGGACAACCAAATGCTTTACGCCAAGCGGGTGGATTTGAGCAGCGGCGTCATGGAAAATGTATCTTTGGATACTTATGACAGCCTGTGGAATATTGCCTCGCAATATGTGGCCAAACGCATGGTGTGGGATGAAAACAGCCGCAGCTGGGTGTTTGAACAAGGCACCTACCGCACCTTTGTAGACGAACTGGATACGGAAGACGAACATTTTGAACATACCGGCAGCCCCGTGGAAATGCAGCCGCAGGACATGTCTGTCAACCGTACGGAAAACAAACTGTTAAGCATACGCGCGCTGACCAAACGGATTAACTTTTTTAAACGCACGGGGCTGGCCTCGTACGCCGCCGAAACAGAACGCCAGGCCAAGCTGGCCACGCCGTTTGTAACGCTGATTATGTGCCTGCTGGGCATGCCCTTTGCCATCAGTCTGCGCCGGAAAAGCAAAATTTTAAATATTATCGCTTCCATGGTTATCGCCTTCACGTTTTGGTGGCTGATCAGCATGATTACCTCTATTGGGGAAAACGGCTATATCAATCCTTATCTGGCCGGCTGGGGCCCGGTGCTGTTTTTCGGCGCGGTGGTATTTTTTGAATTCAAATGGCTGAAGCTGTAAGCCAAAACCCAGAAGTATTTTGGTTACATATACAAAAGCCCCGCTGATGCGGGGCTTTTGTATATAGGTCTTTTTATTTTCCGGTCAGGGTTTTCACCGCCGCCTGATAAAGCGCATGCAGGTTTTGGAAAATGGCTTTTTCCCCAAAATGCGGCTCCCATTTCAGGCGGTACAGTTCATCGCTGACCACAAACGCCGCAGCTCCCTTTACTTTTTTCTGCGTGCAAATGGCAAAAAAGGCGGAAGCCTCCATTTCCACTGTTAAGATATTTTTCTTTTGATAATGTGCCACCTCTTCCGCCGTTTCGCGGAACATGGCGTCGGTGGTCCAGTTCGGTCCCGTATGGTGGGGCAGATTGGCCTTTTGCAGCACGCCGGCCAGTTTTTTGGTCAGCGCGGCGCAGGGACGCAAAAACTCCTGCGGCACATAATGCGCCGACACGCCTTCATCGGCCAGGGCTCCGTCGCATAATACAATATCGCCGGCCAACACCTCCGGCTGCAAAGAGCCCGCCAGTCCGACAAACACAAATTCTTTGACGCCCAGCCCGATAAGCACCTCCAGCGCCATGGCCAAAGCAGGGGCCCCTACCCCAAAGCCCGTCACATAGCAAAAACCTTTTTGTTCTTCGGCATAAATGTCGGCTTCGCAGTTATAATGTTTAAATTTGCCCTGGCTTAAAGCGTATTTGGTCAATGAAGAAAGCGGACAAATGACCGCCTTTTTGGGCAATTTCAACTTGCAGTGCAAGTGTTTTAAATACATTTTTGCGCCGGAAAGTTCTTTCAGTCCGGCCTTGCGTTTTTTAGGAAAAAGAAGGGTCATCACGCGCCACCTGTCCTATCAAGATATTTATACTATAGCAAAAACGGCACGCACCCGACGAATATCCGCCGAAAAAACTTTACAACCGGCCCCCGAGGTGTTATCATATAAAAAGAACTCTATCAGGCGGTGTATCATGCTGACCAAATACAATATCGTGGAGCGCAAACTCACGCAGACGGACGATGAAAAAGCACAGGTGTATGTCTTTACCAACCCGTCGGTGGAAGAGCAGCGTACGCTGGTGACGGACTTTGAAATTGACGAACACACGCTGGCCTCCACCATGGACCCCGACGAATTGCCCCGCCTGGAATTTGAACCCGAACATATCGTCATGATTTATAAGCGGCCCAAAAATTACTCCGGCAAAGACCAGCTGGAGTTCAAGGTCGCTTCCGTCGGCATGTTTTTGTTTGAGGATAAACTGGTCGTTGTCCTGGCCGAAGATATTCCGCTTTTTGTGGGTAAACGTTTTCAGACGGTTTCTTCCATTAAAAACGTATTTTTGAAACTGATTTACAACGCCATTTCCCATTATATAGAACACCTGCGCATTATTCATTTGATTTCGGAAGAAATTGAGGACAAACTCAATGAATCCATGGACAACACGTACCTGCTCAATTTGTTCAGCCTGGTAAAAAGCTTGGTGTACTATGCCGAAGCCATTACGGCCAACGGATTCGTGTTTGAAAAAATGCGCAACCTTTCCGCCCGCATCGGTTTTGATGACAACGACGACGAAATGCTGGACGATATCATCGTGGAAAACCTTCAGTGCAAAACCCAGGCCGATATTTATTCCAACATTTTGGCGCAAATGTTAGACGCACGCGCCAGCATTGTCAACAACAACCTGAACCTGCTTATTAAAAAATTAAATATTATTACCATCTCCCTCATGATGCCCACGCTGATTGCCAGCGTATACGGCATGAACGTGGCCCTACCTATGGAACACCATCCGGACGCTTTCTGGGTTTTAATGGGCCTGGGGCTGATATCCGTGTGGCTGGTGATGTTATACTGGCGGCACAAGAACTGGTAAATATTTACTTCGTCTTTTAAGCCAAAACTTCGTTCTCGCTCCTTCGGATACCTCGGCCTCCGGCCTTTTACAGTATACGCTCGGTCTGTGGCATTTCAAGATATACCGTATAATGACTCTATTTTTATCCTTTGCAAAAAAAGAAGCGCAAGACGTAAAAGGCAAGTCTTGCGCTTTGTGCATAAATTCAGGCAAACGAAAAACCGTCAATTAATAATGCGTCTGTTCCAGGTTTTCCTCCGGCAGCGGCTGTATGGCATTTAAGCGGGACCAGAATTCATCTATGCTCTGTATGCGTTCGCGCGGGTCCTCGCGCAAAGCGTCCTCCAACAATTTATCCACCTCTTTTGGAATACCGGGCGCCAGGCGGGAAGGAGGATATACGCGTTTGGTGGCGATATCAAAGCCTTTCACGCTCCAGGGCACCTGACCGACCAACGCCTCATACAAACACAGAGCCAGCGAATATACGTCGGACTGTTTGCGCATAAAGCCTTTTTGCTGTTCCGGCGCCATATAAGCCGGCGTACCGGCCACGGTGCGCGCGCCGGTATTGCCGTCCATGGCTCTTTTGGCCACGCCGAAATCCATCACTTTGGCGGTGCCGTCCTCTTTAATCATAATATTGCCGGGTTTTAAATCGCAGTGAATAATGTCCTGCGAATGGGCATAATGCAGGCCGCGGCATACATAATCAAAAATGCGTTTGGCTTCGGAAAAGGGAATGCGCCCGTCTATGTCCAGCCGCGTTTCCAGCGTCTGCCCGTCCACATATTCAAACACCAGGTAAAGGCTGCTTTCCGATTCAATAACCGTGTAAATTTCCACAATGCACGGATGGCGCAATAGCGCCACCATGCGCGCCTCGGCCAAAAACTGCTCGCGCACATACGCGCTGCGCACCAGCTCCGGACGAACGCGTTTAATGGCTACTTTGCGTTTCAGCACGCGGTCATAGGCTTCATACACCTTCCCCATGCCGCCTTCCCCGATTTGGCGCAGGAAATCATATTGCTCTTTTACTTCCACTTCTTTGCGGTTGAAAGCGGTTTTGGGGCCGCGCCGGAACACATCTTCATAACGCAGATAAACAAAAATGGCAATAGCCAGCACAATGACCACAAAATACAAAATCAGCCACTGCGGGGTTTGCTCACTGTTTTGGCGGACGCCTGCCCCGGCGGAAACCGGACGGGCCGGAGTTTTCGCACGCGTTTTGCCGTCCAGTTCTTTTTTTACTCTTAAAGCCAGCTGGGACTGCGGATTTAAACGCAACGCCTTTTCCACATCAATACGGCTGCGTTCATAATCTCCGGTCCGCAGATAGGCCTGCGCGCGCATAATATACGGGCGCGGATCCTGCGGGGCGACGGCAATGGCTTCTCCGGCAGAATAAATTACGTCCTCATACTGGTGCAGCCCGTCATAGGCAATCGCCAGCAGCAGATAAAACCGCTGGTCCAAAAAATTCCGCGCCGTCAGTTCATTGATACGGCGGACGGTGCCGGCAAAATCTTTGTTCTTCAGCCGCGCATTCAGCGCGGCAATTTCCGCTTCCCGCGTCTGCTGGTCAAACACCACGGTCTGATTATTGGTGACCTTACTGGAAAAGCTGCCGCCCACAGTCAGCGGGGCGCCGCTTTGCGCGGGCGCGGCAAACGCCACCGCTCCCGTCAAAAGCAACAATGCGGAAAGTGCGACCCTCTTAAACATATTCATATTCTAGCACATTCTGGCGCGAACTAACCTACATTTGTTAGAACAAACCCGCTTCAGCAGTGCCGCCGCGTGCGCCGCTCCCCCCGAATTACTATAATATGAATATGGATACGCGTCCCATAGGTGTTTTTGACTCGGGGCTGGGAGGGCTGACCATTTTAAAGACCCTCTCCCGCACACTGCCCAAAGAAAAACTGATTTATTTCGGCGACACCGTCAACGTACCGTACGGCTCTAAATCCAAGGCGGCGGTGACGCGCTTTTCCTTGGACATCGCCCGCTTTCTGCAAAAACAAAACGTTAAACTGATCGTCGTGGCCTGCAATACGGCCTCCGCGCTGGCGCTGCCGGAACTGCAAAAGCAAATGACCGTACCCGTTATCGGCGTTATTTTGCCCGGGGCCATGAAAGCCGCCCAGTGCACCAAAAACGGCAAAGTAGCCGTGCTGGCCACGGAAGCCACCGTGCAGAGCAAGGCGTATCCGCGCGCTTTAAAACGGCTGGACAAACGCATACGCGCCGTACAGCGGGCCTGCCCCGTTTTGGTACCGCTGATAGAAGAAGGCTGGGTACACGCCAAAGGCGGGGAATATATTATTAAAGACTATTTGTCCGCCGTAACCAAAAGCGGGGCCGACACCGTCATCTTGGGCTGCACCCATTATCCCGTTATCAAAAAACGCATGGCGGCCCTGCTGGGCAAAAAGGTCAAACTCGTAGATTCCGCCGAAGTGCTGGCCGAAGAAGTCAAAACCCGCCTGACCCAAACGGACCGGCTCAATCCTTCCGGCCGCGGAAGCATGAAAATTTACGCCAGCGACGCGCCCGCGCGTTTTAAACGCCTGGCCAAAAATATTCTGGGACGCGAACTCAAACGCGTATACCTTAAAAAATTAAACTGATGAAAATTTATTCCGACCCCCGCCTGCTTTCCCTCGGCGTCATACACGGCACGCCCGACCGCGCCGCGGGCAATATGCGCCTGGCGGAAAATATGCGCGCCCTGTTTGCAGCGCTGGCCGTGCCGGAAAGCCGTATTTTGCGCTTTAAACAAATCCATTCGGACAAATTGGTTTGCGTTTCTTCCGCCGAAGAAGCCCAAACCCTGCAAAACCGTCCTTTACAGGAAGCCGACGGCTGGGTACTGTCCGGACGCGGCTACGGCGCGGCCATACTGACGGCGGACTGCGTCCCGCTGATTATTTGGGACGAAAAAGCAAACGTGGTCGGGCTGTCGCACTGCGGCTGGCGCGGCGTGGCGGCGGGATTGCCGGGCAAAACGGCCCGCGCGGTGATGCAAGGCGGCGCAAAAGGCCCCCTGTCGGCCTGGGCCGGACCGCATATACAAAGCTGCTGTTTTGAAGTACAGCAGGACGTGGCGGAGCAATTTCCGGACTGCGTATTGCACAAAAACGGCAAGTTGTATGTGGATTTAAATAAAGAAATCGTCCGGCAGCTGACCGCCGCCGGACTGAAAGAAGAAAATATACGCCTGCCTTATTACTGCACCTGCGGCGACAAAGAAAAGTTCTTTTCCTACCGCCGAGACCACACCAAAGACGCCCTGCTGACTTTTGTTTATAAACCCTGATTCTGGCCGTCCGGCGTCTCTCCCGCCGCGGCGGACGGCTGCGCCGGCGCGGGAGCGGCGGGCTCACGGTGGCGGGCAAAAAACCGGCTGCCTATCCATTGCAAACCGCCTTTTTCTATACGGAAAGACATCAGACTGGATAAAATAACGCCAAAGAAAATGACGGAGTAAATAACGTCCGGAATGACGCGTCCCTGTTCCCCCAGCTCCTGGGCAATCATGGCCGCCAGCACCGCGCTGACCAGCCCGTTGGGGCACATGGCCAGCATGACAGCGCAGTCATTGCGGTCCGTGGACGGGCCCGTACACCAGTTCACGCACGGCATACGCACCAAAAATTTAACCAGCACCAAAAACAGCCCCAGCAGGACCAGATGAATTTCCCCCACACGCATGGAAATACCCATAAACACAAAGAACAACGTCTTAAAAATAAATTCCACTTCTTCAAAAAAGCCCTTTTCCCCTTCGTTAAAAGTTAACGTTTGAAAATTCAGCTTTTTCAGCCACAGCCGCTTAATCAAACGCATATTGCCCACCACCACGCCGAAAACCAGCGTGGCGATTGCCCCGTCCCCGCCGGCGTATTCGCTGATACTGTACACCAAAAGCACAAAAGCAAAAGTCAAAGACACCGCATTTTCCAGCCCGCGCACGCGGTTTAAAATACGCATCCAAAAAAGCCCCGCCACCACGCTTAACAGAAGCCCGAGGCCGAACGAAAGCAAAATTTCCGCCCCTACTTTCTGCGCCGAAAAATCCCCGCCTTTCACGGCTACGCCCAACAGGGCCAGCGCAATAACGATGGAGTATCCCCCCGTTATGTTGGCCTCCAAAAACAAAATAGTTTTGCTTTTGGCGGAAATATTCAGTTTAGCCAGCAGCGGTGTAATGACGGCGGTGGAATTGCTCGCTATGATGGAACCTATAATCAAGGCGTAAATTTGCGGTATCCGCAGCAGTATATGCGAAAGCCAGGAAATGACCAGCATAATCAGCCCAAAAGCCACCGTCGTCAGCAAAAAACCGGGGCCTATGGCGCCGCGCAGCGAAAGGATTTTAAACTCCATGCCGCTCTGAAAAAGCACCACAATAAGGGCCAGTGTGGTAAAAATCTGTCCGGCATCACCAAACATTTCCGGCCGGACCAGGCCGGTTACGGGGCCCAAAATCATGCCCAGTATCATCAGGGGCAACACGTCGGGCAGGCGCGTTTTCTCAAATAAAGAAGAAAACACCTGTCCCAAAAACAAAATAATACCGATAAACAGAATGGCCGCCGTCATAGCATATATTATATAAAATGTATTTTTTCTTCCGCCGCGGCCCCCCTCTTGCTTTACGAAGCCGTATTTCGTTTAATAAGAAAATATGGAACACAAAGCGAAAATTCTGCTGGCCGACGACAGCGCCGCCATACGCGCGCTGATATCCGAAATTTTGACCGACGCGGGGTTTGACGTTATCACCGCCGAAGACGGACAGGACGCGCTGGACAAAATCTATAAAACCAACCCGGACCTGCTGATTCTGGATTATGAAATGCCCCGCAAAACGGGGTTTGAAGTGGTGCAGGACGTACGCAGCCACACGGGATATTTAAACACTCCGATTATTATTTTTACCGCCGTGACGGACAAGGGCACCAAGCTGGAAGGCCTGGGCCTGGACATTGACGATTACCTAACCAAACCCGCCGACGCGGACGAAGTGGTCGCGCGCGTAAAACTGCTGCTCAAACGCAGCCGCCAGAAAATGGACTCCAACCCGCTGACCCGCCTGCCGGGCAACCCCTCCATTCAGGCGCGTATTGAGCGGGAAATCTCCGCCGGACACAAATTCGCCGTTTTGTACTGCGATTTAAACAATTTTAAAGCGTTCAACGACCGCTACGGTTTCGGCGAAGGGGACAAAGTGCTGCTGGCCACCTCCCGCCTGCTAACGCAGGCCGCCCAGCAGGATCCGGCTTCTTTCGTGGGGCATGTGGGGGGCGACGACTTTATTATTGTCTGCGCCTTGGACAAAGCCGAGCCCATTGCCCAGCAAATCGTGGAAGGCATGACGCGCATGGCTCCTTCTTTTTATAATGATTCGGACCGCGCACAGGGATATATGCTCTCCACCAACCGCAAAGGCGAACAGGAAAAATTTGGTTTCCTTTCCATCGGCATCGGCATCGTGCACAACAGCCTCAAAGAACTGACTTCGTTTGCCCAGGTAAGCAGTATCGGCAGTGAACTCAAATGCCTGGCCAAACAACATGAAGGCAGTTACTATGCGGTGGACAGAAGAAGTTAATTTCATAAAAACCCCCTGCTTGTGGCAGGGGGTTTTTATCTGTTGAAGTATTTACACGCCGAAATATTTACGGCCTTCCTCTATAATATGCTGCAAATGCTCCTCACTGATAAAGGTTTCGGCGTAAAACTTCAAAATGTTTTCCGTGCCGGACGGGCGCACCAGAAACCACGAACTTTGCAAATACACTTTGATGCCGTCCGTGTCCCGCACGTCCGTTACCTTTTCGCCGGCCACGGTGGAGAGGTCTTTCAAGTCCTCTTTCTTAAAGGCTTTGACTTTATTTTTGGCCGCTTCATCGGTCGGCACGTCCACGCGCGTATAATACGGCTTGCCGTATTTTTGCGTCAGACCGTCATACAGCGCGGCGATGTCGCCCTCTTTGGACGCAATTTCCAGCAGCAGGCACACGGCCAAAATACCGTCTTTTTCCGGCGTCCAGCCGCTCATGCTCATACCCGCGCTTTCTTCTCCGGCCAAAATATATTTCCCGTCCACAATGCCGTTGACGAAATACTTAAAGCCGACGTTGACCTCATCTATCCCGTATCCCGCGCCGGCGGCAATGCGGTCCAACAACGCCGTCGTGCCCAGCGTGCGGCCTATCAGCATGCCTTTGCGCGGTCTGCGGGTGCGGATTAAATAATCCGCCGCCACGCACAGCGCATGATTGGGCGGAATCAGCCCGCCGGCTTTGGTGGCACAGCCGAAACGGTCCGCGTCCGGATCGCTGGCGCCGGCAAAGTCATACTCGCCGCTTTGCACCAGCTCAATCAGCGGTTTCATCGGATACACCGATGAGGGATCCATGCGGATTTTGCCGTCGTGGTCTATGGGAATAAAATAAAAAGTCGGGTCTATGGTTTCATCGGCAATATGTAAATTGTCCAGCCCGTATTTTTCTTTAATTGCGCGGTAAAAAGCCAAACTGCTGCCTCCCAGCGGATGAATGGCCGCTTTGAGGCCGGCTTTTTTAATGGCTTCAAAATCCACCATGCGCCCCAGCGCGCTCACATAGGGCGTAACAACATCGGCCGCAGTGACCAGGCCTTTTTCGCGCGCCTGCTCCAGCGGCAGGCTCTTAATTAAAGAAGGGTTTTGCAAATATTCATTGGCGTATTTTTCAATACGGCCCGTCAGTTCGCTGCCGGCGGGGCCGCCGTGGGAGGGATTATATTTCAGCCCCATATCCTGGGGCGGATTGTGGCTGGCCGTACCGTTTAAAGACGCTGCCGCACGCCCGCTGATAATTTCAAAAGAGAACACCGGTGTGGGAAGCGGCATATCGGGTAAAATCACATGCAGTCCGTTGCCCGCCAGCACTTCGGCGCACAGCCGCGCCGTATCGTGTGACATCAAACGGGTATCCCCCCCGCACAGCACGGGGCCCGTTACGCCGTCCTCCAAATGAATGCGCGCCACGGCCTGCGCAATCGCGCGTGCGTGCGCGGCGCAAAACCCGCGCCCCAGCGCCCCGCGGTGCCCCGAAGTGCCAAATTTCACCGGCGCGGCTTCACCGTCCGGCTCCCAAAACAGTTTGCGCAGTTTTTCCGTGTCAATGCGTTCTTTTGTCAGCGTTCCGGCCAAAGGACTTACCATAAACGGGCCTCCTAAAAAATAAATACCGCGGCTTCTTGCGCGGCGCGTTCTCTTTTTCTATGATATGATATGTAACCAAATTTATCAACAAGGATTTTTTATGAAAAAAATATTTGCCGCCGTATTGTTTGCTTTGTGTGCGACCGTGCCCGCCTTTGCGAGCATGAACAGCGATTTCCATGATAATTTCCGCCTGGGCGCGCTGGCCGATTATAACCGCGATGTGGCCACCATGATGGGCCTGGCCGATTTTCACACGGGCCGCGGCGTGACGTTCCCGGGTTTTGACGTGGGCGTTTCCGTGGCCGCCGTGAAAACGGCTTCGGATAATTTTTCCTCCGAAGATTATCTCTACGCTCCCTTTATTACCGCCGAAACGCAGCTGCCTCTTTTTAATTTGGGCATTGCATTGCGCGGCACCAAATATGACGGTTTTCAATCCCTGGGCGGCGGTGTAAAATGGCACGGCTCGTTGGCTTTTGTCAATCTGTCCGCCGGCGCTTTTTATGACCGCTACGGCACCGATTATTACGACGGGGACCACTATTCCGCTTCCGCCTCCGCTTCCGTGAATATTTTATTTTTGACGCCGTATGTGGGCATCGGATATGATTACAGCGAAATGAAAGTAAAAGACATGGGCGTCTATTCCGGCGAAAAGGCCGACGACGGCCTGGTGCGCTATACCGCCGGCGTGAACTTTCATCCGCTGCCGCTGTTCTATGTATACGGCGCTTATACCTACACCAAATACAGCCACGGCTTTCAGGGCGGTATCGGACTGAACTTTTAATTATGGATTATAAAAAGGAACTTTCCGCTTACTTCGGGGAAAACTGTCTTTTAAACGAACCCATGGGCCGCCACACGACCTACCGCACCGGCGGGCCGGCGGAAACCTATGTATATCCCAAAACCACCGAAGACTGGAGCTTTGTGCTTAAACTGGCCCAGGCGGAAAATGTTCCGCTGCACATTATCGGCTTTGGCTCCAATATTTTAGTGGGCGGAAAAGGCGTGGGCGGCATTGTCTGCTCCACGCGCCATATGGACCAAACCGCCGTTAAAGGCACCCGCATTACCGCCGAAGCCGGCGCGGCGCTGGATAAAATTTGCGAAACGGCCGTATCCGCCGGACTGGCCGGCATGGAAAAACTTTCCGGCATTCCGGGCAGCGTGGGCGGCGCGGTATATATGAATGCGGGCGCTTTCGGCCAGGAAACTTTTGACTGCCTGGAATATGTGGAAGTCATAGATTTTGAAGGCCGCCCCGCCATGCTGCAAAAACAGGATCTGCCCCACGGCTACCGCCATGTGGAAGGCATAGAAGATTACATTATATTAAGCGCGGGGTTTTCTTTGGAAAAAGGAGATTTTACCGCACTGACCGAAACGCGCAACTCCGTGCTGCACAAACGCATGGAAAAGCAGCCGCTGGACTTTCCTTCCGCCGGCAGCGTGTTTAAACGTCCGGCGGGAGATTACGCCTCGCGCCTGATTGACGAAGCGGGCCTGCGGGGATTAAGCATCGGCGGGGCCAAAGTGTCTGAAAAACATGCGGGGTTTATCATTAATTTTAACCACGCCACCCCAGAAGACATCAAAAATTTGATGGACGAAGTCAAACGCCAGGTGCGCCAAAAAAGCGGCGTAGAGCTGGAGCTGGAACAAATCCTCTGGGGGGATTTCTCGGCGTAAAACGCCGCTTTGCGAAAAAAATTGACGCGCCCCCGCGCAATAAGCTAAAATATAAGTACGAAAGAATTTGAGTCGTTGGAGTCGTGGTGTAGCCTGGTCTAACACGCTGCCCTGTCAAGGCAGAGACCGCGGGTTCGAATCCCGTCGACTCCGCCATTTTTAAAGCCCCCTCAAGGGGCTTTTATTTTTATGCATATTGTAAAAGCCACCGCCAAACAATTACCTCTTATCCTGCCCATATATGAGCAGGCGCGGCGTTTTATGGCCCGAAACGGCAATGCCGACCAATGGGGCAACGGTTACCCCTCCGCCGAGCTGCTGCGCGGTGACATCACGCGCGGGCATTTATACATTTGTCTGGACGGGACAGACATCGCGGCGGTGTTTTGCTTCCGCACGGGGAACGACCCCACCTATGCACACATAGACGGCGCCTGGCTAAATAGCCTGCCCTACGGGGTCATACACCGACTGGCCGCAGTGCGGCCCGGGAAAGGCGTGGCCTCTTTCTGCATACAATGGTGTTTGTCGCAGTGCCCGAACCTGCGCATAGATACGCACGAGAAAAATATCCCCATGCAAAAAGTCCTGCTGAAAAACGGCTTTGTCTACTGCGGCATTATCCGCACCGATGACGGCACGCCGCGGCGTGCCTACCAGTTCAGCTTACCACAGCCCCTTATCCCTTCATCGGGCATGGCGGCGGCGCATTTTACCCTTTTTGCTCCTAAAGACTATCCTTCCCTTTTGCCGCTCCTGCTGGAGGCCGATCCGTGCGAAAGCGTGGTAAAGAATTATTTTACACACAGTCTGGTCTGGGGCTACCAACGGGGACAAGAACCCTTGGCCGAAGCGTGCGTCCAGCCACTGGCGCCAGGACTAGCTGAATTAAAAAACCTGGCCATTCGTGCAGATTTACGCGGACAGGGAGTAGGCAGGGCTTTATGCCTCAGTGTCTTTTCCGCCTGCCAAGGCAGAGGATTTGTACAACTGATCGTGGGAACGGCAGACGTCCCCGGTCATCCCGGCCCCTTTTATCAGAAACTGGGTTTTTCTTTTGAAAGAAAAGAAAAAGATTTTTTCCTGCGCCGTTATCCTCATCCGATATACGATAATGGCCGGCTCTGCCGCGACATGCTCTTTTTCCGCCTAGAACTGCGTGACAATATCTAATCTTACCGAACGGTAGAATTTGGCTTCTTAAAAAACTATCATATAAATATATGAAAAAATGGCTATTGTTATTGATTCTGCTGCCCGCGGCGGCTTTCGGGGCGGACAGTTCCGTGGTGGGAGATATACATATTACCACCACACGCGTGGACCCTGCGGTAGTGGCGCGCAAATTCCCCTTAAAAACCGGGGATACGTTTACCCCGCAGGCCTATGAAGACGCCCAAAACAAACTGCATGACATGCGTCTGTTTAAAAAGCTGGATTTTGACACACACACCGAAAACGGCCGCACCGACATTTCCATTTCCGCCGAAGACGGATACTACTTTTTCCCGCTGGCGTTTTTCTCTTCCGGAGACAAAGATGTATTTTTCATGTCGCTGTTTGAAGGCAATTTTTTCAAAAAAGGAGAAACGGCTTTTGCCCTCGGCGGCGTCAGCAGCGACGGCTACACGTTTTCCGGCGGCGTCAGCATAGAGGACAACTTTTTCAATGTCAGCTTTACCAAGTTGGACACGGAACAGCGTTTTTACGGGGACTACTGGTCCAGCATGTACGGGGTTATGAACGTGACCGATGACGAGGAAGAATACGGCGACCCGCTGTACAAATGGGACATGCGCGACTATGACTTTAAACTGACATATGCCCGCACATTCGGCGATTTCAGCGCCTTTATCTCCCCCGAATTTAAGCACACCTCCTATTCCGCGGAAGTGGACGCGGGCAGCCACAACCAGCTTTCCGCCGGCCTGTCCTACCGCAAACGGGTGCGCACGTCATCGGGCATGGGGGCATGGTTTGGCTTCGGGCTTTCCGACAAACAGCAAATGCTGCGCAATATGCCCGCCCCGCGTTATGCGTACGGGGCCGACGCCTCCTTTACCAAAGGCGGGGACTGGAGCGGGGCCGATTATGACATTACCAAACTGTCTTTAAATTTCCTTTGGCAAATGGAGCTTAAACAACATCACATACTCTCTCTGCAGGTCAAAGGCCAAAACGCCTACGGCTCCCCTTTTTCGGACCAAATTTTATCCACCGATCTGCTGGGCGGGCAGGGCAAATACCGCCGCCTTATACGCGGCCGCCGCGGGGCCGGGGTGACGGCGTCTTTCCTGTTTTATATACTGCGCGGCAATACGGGCCTTTTGGCCCTGCGGCCCTTCTACGAACTGGCTTATGTTTATACCGGCGGGGCTTACCGCGACCACAGCGGCGCGGGGGCCACGCTGTCTTATAAATTTTGGCGCGTGCCGTTCCCGCTGGGCATAAACTACACGCGTAATTTAAGCGACCACAGCGACATTGTATCCTTTGTCTTAGGCGGACAGTTTTAACGCAAAAAGCCCGCCTTCCGGCGGGCTTTTTGATACAAGCCTAAATCTTATGGCTCCTTCAGCTCGGCTTTGGCCGCTTCCAACCCTTGCACCGTACACGCCGCCAGCAAAGCCATAAAAATCGCCGCTTTTTTCATTTTTCCTCCGAATTTGCCTTATTATATAAAATCGTCTAACCCTTTTTCCGCCCTTGCCGGCCGCGCGCGGAGTTATACAATAAAATAACGCGGCCCGCGGCCGCCCACTTCACAGACACAGGGGGTAAACTATGGGAATGAAAGGAAGGGAAATTGTAGAACAAGCCGGACTGGACGCCGACAAACTCGTTGACATGCTCAACAAAGCCTATTGCGATGAATGGCTGGCCTATTACCAATACTGGATAGGCGCCAAACTGGTGGAAGGCATACCCCGCGCCAGCCTGCAGCCGGAGCTGGAAGAACACGCCAAGGAAGAACTGGAACATGCCGGCCAGCTGGCCGACCGCATTATTGAGCTGGGCGGCACGCCGGAGCCGGACCCGAAAAAATGGTTTGAGCGTTCCACCTGCGGGTATTTAACGCCAACGGACCCCTCCGTGGACAGGCTGCTGGACCAGAACATCAAAGGCGAACGCTGCGCTATTTGCGTATACCAGAAAATCCTGGACTATGTGCGCGGCAAAGATATGATTACTGGTCACATCATCCGCCACATTTTGCAGGAAGAGGTGGAGCACGAACAGGACCTGGAAGATATACAAAGAGACATTGCCGACTTCCGCAAAAAATAATCCGCACGCGCTTTTGCCAAGCCCCGCCTGCGGCGGGGCTTTTGCATTTTCTCCGCCCAAGACGCCCCCGTTTATACTATAATGAAAGAGATGTTTTTCCATTTATAAAAGGAGGGTTCCATGTGGTATGGTATTGCGGCCCTGCGCCCTTTTGAGCAATACGCGCTGTTCGGCGTTTTGTTCATCGCGGTGCTGGGGCTTTTGTATGCCCTGTTTTTGCGCAACCAGGTACTGAGCGAAGATATGGGCACGCCGGCCATGATCAAAGTATGGACGGCCATTAAAGAAGGCGCCAACGCCTACCTGAAAAGACAGCTAAAGACCATCTTGCCGCTGATCGGTCTTTTGACGATTTGTCTTTTCCTGTCTGTATATATTGTGCCCGTATCGCACGACGCGTCGGAACGCTTTGCGGGGCTGACGCCGGACACGGTTAAACTCATCGCCGCTTTCGGCCGCGCGGGCGCGTTCATTTTGGGCGCGGTGTTCTCGCTGCTGGTCGGTCAGCTGGGCATGCGTATTGCCGTGGACGCCAACGTGCGCGTGGCGGCCGCTTCCAAACGCAGCTTCGGCGACGCGCTGAAAATCGCTTACCGCGCCGGTACCGTTACCGGTATGCTGACCGACGGCCTGGGCCTTTTGGGCGGCACGCTGATTTTCATTATCTTCGGCATTGCCGCGCCGGACGCTCTGCTGGGCTTCGGTTTCGGCGGCACGCTGCTGGCGCTGTTCATGCGCGTAGGCGGCGGCATTTACACCAAAGCTGCCGACGTAGGTGCGGACCTGGTGGGTAAAGTGGAAGCGGGCATCCCCGAAGACGACCCGCGCAACCCCGCCGTGGTGGCCGACCTGGTGGGCGACAACGTGGGCGACTGCGCCGGTATGGCCGCGGATATTTTTGAATCCTACGAAGTCACCATCGTTTCGGGCCTGATTTTGGGCATTTCGCTGTGGCGCATTACGGGGCACCATGAATGGATTGTGTATCCTCTGCTGGTGCGCGGTATCGGCGTGTTGTGCTCCATCATCGGCACATACGCGGTAAAAGATTCCAACCGCACCGCCGGAAACGCCATGAAGGCCATTTTCAAAGGCTACAGCATTTCCGCCGTTATTTCCATCGTCATTTTCGGCGCGTTGGCCTATTTCTATATGCAGGACGTGCCGGGCGGCTGGTGGCGGCCCTTTGCCGTAACCACCATCGGCATTCTGCTGGCTATCAGCATTGACCGCCTGACCGAATACTTCACGGGCACGGACAAAAAGCCCGTGCAGGAAGTCAAAAAAGCCACAACCACCGGCTCGGCCACGACGATTCTGTCCGGCCTGGCGGTGGGCATGGAATCGGCCGTATGGACAACCACCGTGCTGGCCGCGGCCATTTTCTGCTCCGTGCTGGTGTTCGGTACCATTGACGGATTAACCGCTTCGCAGTCCTTTACGTTTGTGCTTTACGGCGTAGCCATGACCGGTATCGGCATGTTGACGCTGACGGGCAACAACGTGGCTATGGATTCCTTCGGCCCCATTGCCGACAATGCCAACGGCATCGGCGAAATGGCCTGGCACGAGCAGGACGACGAAGACACCAAAAAGGCCCGCCAAATCATGGCTGACCTGGACGGCGTAGGCAACACCACCAAAGCCATTACCAAAGGCGTGGCCATCGGGTCGGCCGTTATTGCGGCCGTGGCCCTGTTCGCCTCTTACATGGTGGACGTAAGCAATGTGCAAACCCTGCTCAATGAAGCCTGGAAAGCCGCCGGCGAAAACAAAGCGCTGGAGTTGCTGTCCCAGGTGGGCATCGTGGTGTCCAACCCGACGGTGTTTGTAGGCATGCTGCTGGGTGCGGCGCTGCCGTGGCTGTTCTCTTCCTTTGCCATCAACGCCGTCAACCGCGCCGCGGGCTTGATCGTGCTGGAAGTGCGCCGCCAGTTTAAGCTGGGCGTGCTGGAAGGCAAAGCACAGCCCGATTATACGCGCGCGGTGGGCATTTCCACCGTGGCGGCACAAAAAGAACTGATTGTGCTGGCCACGCTGGGCATTGTGTCCCCCATTCTGGTGGGTCTGGCCATGGGCGTGGAAGCCCTGGGCGGATTCCAGGCGGGCATTATTGTGTCCGGCCAGCTGCTGGCGGTCTTTATGGCCAACTCCGGCGGCGCATGGGATAACGCCAAAAAAGTGGTGGAAGACGAACCGTCCGACATTGCCGCCAACACCGGCAAAGGCTCTGAACGCCACAAAGCCAGCGTGGTAGGCGACACGGTAGGCGACCCGCTTAAGGATACCGCCGGTCCGGCCGTCAACCCGCTGATTAAAGTGGTCAACATGGTGGCCGTCATCGTGGCGCCCATCATCGTCAACTATCACAACGATTATACCCCGCTGGGCAAAATCGGCTGGGTGTGCGTGGTGGTATTGCTGGCCGTACTGACCTGGGCCATTTTAAAGAGCAAAGCTCCCGCCCAGGATATCACGGCCGAACAGAAATAAGTTTAGGCTCTTGCAAAAACCCCCGCTCTTTGGAGCGGGGGTTTTTTACGCCTTTAAAATCTCTTTTTGCATCATGGACATTTATACACCAAAGCGCCGTATTGAATGCCGTTTACGTAAAAATCGCGGAAATACTCGTCCGAAGCGCCAGGCTCGTCCGCTTGCACACCGCGCAGATACACCACATTCCCGCCGAGCTGTTGCGCATTGGCGCGGATATTTTCCAGCCATTGTTCGCCCCAGTTCCAAGATGCATCGCTCTGATCCCCCAATACGCCGGCAACAAACGCACAACCCTGCGGTTTTTGGCTGACAATTTGGATACTGCTGCCGCCGGTATGGGTCTGTGTTTTCGGTGCGCCGACCACACAGCCCGCCGACAATATTGCAAATGAAACAAATAAAACGATTTTTTTCATTCAATCCCTCCGTTGTTTCATTATAACAAACCCCCGCCTTTCGGCGGGGGTTTTTCAGCGTTCGGGTACTCCCAAGCTTTTTAAAAACGCTTTATTATTATATGGCCGCCCCAAAAAGGCTTGCACCATTTCATTTTCGTCTTTGGCCGTACCGGGCGTGTAGATATACTCACGCAGTTTGGCACCCAACTCTTCGTTAAACAGCCCCTGCTGCTCAAACCGGGCAAAGATATCCTCCGCAATAACCAAAGACCACGCATACACATAATACCCCACATCATACGGGTCGGTCAGGCTCATAATGTGGCCAAAGCTGGCCTGCGGATAGGTGCCTTTGGTCAGTGGCGTGCCTGTTATCTGCTCCATCAGCCGGCCATAGAGTTTGGTGGTGTTTACGCGTTTGTTGGCCGTATGGGCATCTACGTCAAACTGGCCCAAAAAGTTTTGGCGCAGAAAAGCCGTCGCTTCCCCCGCGCGGCGGGAACGCACCAGCGCGGCAATCAAATCATCCGGCAGCGGCTCCCCCGTCTGATAATGGGCGGAAATATTTTTAAGCACCTGCGGCTGCCAGGCCCAGTTTTCCAGCAGCTGGGAATGGGTTTCTATATAATCCCAGGCCACATTGTCCCCGGTCAGACTGGCATAACGCGACGTTGCCAAAGACATTTGCAGCACATGCCCGAACTCGTGGAACAGCGTTTCCACGTCACTGTGCGTCAGCAGGGCGGGCAGTCCGCCGCCGGCAGGCGTAAAATTGGCCGCGATGACAACGGACGGGATTTGATAAGAGCCGTCCGGCTTTTGGAAACGGTCCACAAAACTCCACGTGGCGGCGTGGGTATATTTGCCGTCACGTGGGTAAGCGTCCAAATAAAAATAGGAAATCATTTCCCCGCTTTTTTTATCTTTGATGATATACGTCTGCACGTCTTTGTGCCAGGCGGGCAGTGCGGCAGGCTCAAACGTCAGTCCGAACAGCGGGCCGAATGTGTCAAACATTCCGTTTATGACTTTGTCCGCCGGGAAATACTCTTTGATTTTCTCGTCGTCCACGGCATATTTCCGCTTTTTGTACTGGTTGGCCCAGTAGGCCGTTTCCCAAGCGTTCAGGGTTTGGCTTTCTTCGCCCGTCATTTCTTTTTTCAACGCCAGGTATTCTTTCATTTCCGCATCGGCCAGCGGACGGATTTGTTTTTCCAAATCTTTTAAAAACGCTTCCAAATTTTCATAATTTTGGGCCATGCGCGCGGGCAGCACATAATCGGGGTATTTTTCATAGCCCATCAGACGCGCGGTTTTGGAACGCAACAGCAGCGTGTCTTCCAGCAGCTTGACGTTTTCTTTGCCGCCGCGGCGGGCAAATTTGCTTTGCAGGGCCTTTCGGGCGGATTCGCTTGTGGCATTGGCCATAAACGGGTTATAATCGGGGTATTTTAACGTTACCACATAGTTGCCGTCCTTTGTGCGGGCCAGGCGGCTGATATAGGTTTCTTCCATGCCGTCCAGCTCCCGGCGCGTCAGCTCCAGCTGGTCCTGATAATTGTTTAAATTTACGTTATAGCGCGTAATTTTATCCAAACGTTCGGCATTGAGTTTGACGAATTTTTTCAGTTCCTTGTCCGAAAGTCCCATGCCGTTGCGTTCAAACTTTACCAGCCATTTGTTCAGCATGCGCTGTTGTTCTTCGTCCAGGGCCGGTTTTGCGTCCGCATATTCCTTCAACGCGCGGTATATGTCGCGGCGGGTGAAAAAATCCGTTTTGACGCGGCTGCCTTTACTCTCCAGTTCCGCCGCGGCGGCGCGGACGCCGGCGTCCTCATGGAAATAAGCCAGCAGGGACAGGGCCTTGGGCACAAACCAATAATTGGTGTAGGCGTTTTCCACCGCCAGCGCCGTGTTTTCAAAGTTTCGTTCCGCAGGCGGCACGGCCGCAACAGCGGCGAGATTTTCTTCCAGCTCCGCGCGGGCCTGTTCTTCCAGGGCGGCCAGTTCCGCCGGCGTATAATTAAAACGCAGCAAACCGTTCTCAAACAGTTTGTCATAGGCGCCGCCGAACAGGGCGGGCGTCATAGCCATACCGGTTAACACCGTCACAAGTTTCTTCATATGTAAATTATAACAAAGCCTTTTGCCAACTTAAAAACCCCGCTGTAAAGCGGGGTTTTTGTTGTATAAACAAACATTAATCCTGGTATTTTTTGGACTTGTAATGCGTGTGCAGCAGTTTGTGCGCCACAGGGCCGCCTATTTTGTCCAAAATGCGCCCGTACAGCGCCTGTACGCCGCTGTTGTCCTGCGACTTATAGGCCAGCTCCGTATCTTCTTTATACAGGCCTTCGGCGCGCGTTTTGCGCAGGGCCCAGCCTTCAAACTGCGGCTGGCCCGCACCGGCCACACAGCCGCCCTGGCAGGACATGACTTCAATAAAGTCGTAATTGTCCTTGCCGGCTTTGATGTCGTCCAACAACTTGCGCGCGTTTTTCAGCCCGCTGACCACGGCGCAGCGTATTTTCTTGTCGCCGATGACCACGGTTTTTTCTTTAAACACTTTGCTTTCGCGCAGACTGGAAAACTTGACGCTGCGCGCATTTTCGGGGTCCAGCTCCGCCACGGCGTAGCGCAGGGCGGCCTCCATCACGCCGCCGGACGCGCCAAAGATTACGCCCGCGCCGGTCTTGGTGCCGAAGGGCATGTCAAACCATTCGTTCTCCAGGTTGACAAAATCAATGCCTGCTTCTTTAATCATGCGCGCCAGACCGACGGTGGTTACCACATAGTCGGTGTCCGGATTGCCGTTGACGTAAAATTCGCCGCGTTTGGCTTCGGCCTTCTTGGCCGAGCACGGCATAACGGCCACCACCACCAGGTCTTCGCGTTTGCCGCCTCTTTCCTCAAAGTCCGCTTTCAGCACGGGGCCCATCATCTGCATGGGCGAACGCGCGGTGGAGAGGTTGGGGATAAATTCGGGCGCGAATTTTTCCACATAATTAACCCACGCGGGGCAGCAGCTGGTCAGCTGCGGCAGGTTGGTGCCTTTTTTGAAACGCTCCAAAAATTCCGTCGCTTCTTCCACAATGGTCAAATCCGCCGCGAAAGCCGTGTCATACACATAGTCAAAGCCCAGCATGCGCAATGCGGTGGCGATTTTACCGTCAATGGGCTCTCCGGGAGGAAGACCGAAAATTTCGCCCAGCCCCACACGCACGGCCGGCGCGATGTGCACGGCCACTTTTTTCTTGGGGTCGTTGATGGCTTTAAACACTTCTTCAATTTCCGAAGAGTTCGGCATCAAAGCCCCCGTGGGGCATACGCGCGCGCACTGGCCGCACGCCACACATTCGTGGCTTTCGCCCAGTTCTTTGTTAAACGCGGTGGCGATTTTGGACTTAAACCCGCGGAATGCAAAATCAATGGCGCCGATGCCCTGCACCTCGTTGCAGATGCGCACGCAGTTGCCGCACAGGATGCATTTGCTGTGGTCGCGCACCAGGGCGGGAGAGGTGGCGTCTTTGTGGCTGTCCAGCTTTTTGGATTTAAAACGGATTTCCGTTACGTCCATATCCTTGGCCAGCTTCTGCAATTTGCAGTTGTTGGATTTGCTGCACAGCGTGCAGTCATGGTTACCCGAAGAAAGCAGCAGCTCCAGGTTAATGCGGCGCAAATGGCGGATTTCGTCGCTGTTTACGCGCACTTTCATGCCGTCCTTGGGCGTAACGGTGCAGGAAGCCAAGATGCCCATGCCTTCAATTTCCACCAGGCACAGGCGGCAGGCGCCGTATACGGCCAGCTCCGGATGGTAACAGAACGTAACAATATTATATCCTGCCTTGCGCACCAACTCCAGCAGGTTTTTCTCTCCCTGTATGGGTACTCTTTTTCCTTCAATCGTAACAAAACCTTGTTCTTTATTTTCCATAACATGCTCCCCTTATGCGCCGGTAATGACCGCGCCGAATTTGCAGGTGCTCTTGCAGCCGCCGCATTTGATACATTTTTTGGGGTCAATATGATGGGGTTTGCCCACCTCGCCCGAGATGGCCTGCACGGGGCAGGCGCGTTTGCACATGCCGCAGCCTTTGCACTTGTCGGCCACGATTTCAAAGCGCGCCAGCGCCTTGCACACGCCGGCGGGACAGCGTTTTTCCACCACGTGGGCCAAGTATTCGTCTTTAAAGTGCTTGAGCGTGGACAGCACCGGATTGGGCGCGGTTTTGCCCAGCGCGCAGAGGGAAGCCTTCTGCACGGCTTTTGCCAGGTCTTCCAGGTTTTCCAGCGTTTTAAGCGTCGCGCGGCCTTCCACAATATCGTTGAGCATAGTCAGCATCTGCTCCGTGCCTTCGCGGCACGGCACGCATTTGCCGCAGGATTCGCGCTGCGTAAATTCCAGGAAGAAGCGCGCCACATTGACCATACAGGTTTTGTCGTTCATTACCACCAAACCGCCGGAGCCGACCATGGCCCCCACGGATTTGAGCGAATCAAAATCCAGCGGAATATCCAAATGTTCTCTGGTCAGACAGCCGCCCGAAGGCCCGCCGATTTGCGCAGCTTTAAAAGCGGCCTTGTTTACCGTGCCGTCGTCGTTGGTGGTGCCGCCGGCCACGTCGTCAATCACCTGGCGCAGCGTAGTGCCCATGGGCACTTCCACCAGGCCCGTATTGGCGATGTGTCCCGTCACAGCAAACGTCTTGGTGCCGGGGCTGGTCAGCGTGCCGATTTTCTTAAACTCTTTGGCGCCCATTTCCATAATTTTAGCCACGGTGGCCAGGGTTTCCACATTGTTAATGACGGTGGGTTTGCCAAACAAGCCTTTCTGGCTGGGGAAGGGCGGCTTGACATTGGGCATGCCGCGTTTGCCTTCCACGGAAGCGATCAGCGCGGTTTCCTCGCCGCACACGAAAGCGCCCGCGCCTTCCATGACGTGAATGTCAAAATCCTTGCCGGAGCCGAACAGATTTTTGCCCAGCAGGCCCAGTTCTTCGGCCTGCTTAATGGCGGTACGCATGCGCTGTACCGCCAGCGGGTATTCCATACGCACATAGATATACCCTTCGTCGGCGCCGATGGCGCGCGCGGCAATCATCATGCCTTCAATCACGGCGTTGGGGTTGCCTTCCATGACGCTGCGGTCCATAAATGCGCCCGGGTCGCCTTCGTCGGCGTTGCAGATGACGTATTTTTTGGGTCCTTTTTCAATGCGCGTCAAATCCCACTTTTTGCCGGTGGGGAAACCGCCGCCGCCGCGCCCGCGCAGGCCGGACTCCATAATTTCTTTGCAGACTTCTTCATCGGTCATTTGCGTATAGGCGCGCTTGGCCTGGGCATAACCGCCGTGGGCGATGTATTCGTTGATATCCTCGGGGTTGATGCGGCCGCAGTCATGCAGCAAAATGCGTTCCTGCTTGGAATAAAAAGGGATTTCGGCCGTGGTTTTGCAATGCTTGTGGGAGTTTGGATCCACATACAGCAAACGTTCCACCGGCTCTCCTTTCATAATCGTTTTTTCCACAATTTCGGGCACGTCTTCGGGTTTGACGTGCGTATAAAAAATATCATTGACGCTGACCAGCGGACCGGCGGCGCAGAAGCCGCGGCAGCCGCTGATGCTGATGTAATTTTCATGGCAGCCTTTGGTAATGTTGAGGCAATAGCCGATTTTGCGCTTTTCCAGTTCTTTTTGGAAAGCGTCATACACTTTCATACTGCCGCCGGCTATGCAGCCCGTGCCGCCGCAAATGGTAACGCGGCCGGTCACTTTTTTATATGCGTCGTTATATTCTTTGGAAATTTGTTCAATGGTTTTAGGCATTTTTGGCCTCCGCGGCGGCAATATCGTCAATCAGTTTTACGGCCTGCGCGGGGGTAATCTGCCCGTGCACCGTTTCGTCAATAACCATCACGGGCGCCAGCCCGCACGCACCCAGGCACGAAACGCATTCCAGCGTAAACAGACCGTCCTCGGTGGTGTCCTGTCCGTCTTTAAGTTTGAGCTTGTCTTTGACGGTGTTAATGACAAAAGAGGAGCCCTTCACGTGGCAGGCCGTGCCGTTGCACACGCGGATAATGTGTTTGCCTTTGGGCGTAATGGCGAAATGCGCAAAAAACGTCGCCACGCCGAATACGCGGGCGGGCGATATTTCCAGTTTGTCGGCAATATGACGCATTACGTCTTCGGGCAAATAGCGGTATAAATCCTGCACTTGCTGCAGAATGGGGATAAGCTGTGCCGGATCACAGCCGTGTTCTTTAAGTATTTTGTCCACGGGGGCGAACTTTTCTGTCATGGTTTCTCCTGTTTGAGTAACTGCCAAAAACTGTGCGACGGGCCGCACGCGGGGAAGCGCGTAGCCTTTACTGCGGTAAAAATGAAACGTAGGACGGCTTACTCCCTTATTATAGTAAGAGCGGCGCGGACTGTCAACGAATTAAATTACCGTACGGTAAACACGCTTGCCCGTATATAAATATAAGTCCTTCCGGCGCAAAAACACGGGCCGAAAGCCCCACACAAACAAAAGAAAAGTAATTAGGAAAAGAAATAAAAAAAGGTCAGTTTACAACACAATCCACAGCGCGACAAAATAGCCGCTCATCAGCACCAGTCCCGTCGGTACGGCCACACGCGCCCATTCGCGGCTTTTAATGCCCAGCTTTTCTGCGGCCACGATATTGGGCAGATTGCCCTGGATCAGCATGCTGCCAAAAGCCGCCAGCCCGATGACCATATACATCAGGTTGGGAATGGTCACGTCCGGCGTAATTTCAATGGCGGCCAGCGTGGCGTTGTCTATAATGACGGATACGGAATTGGCCCAGAATAAAATTTTGCCGCTTAAACGCGCGATGGTTGCGTCGGCAAACGGGCGCAGGCCCGTGCTGATTAAAGTCAGCGCCGCCACGAACAGATAAATATGCCAGGTGCGACGCAGCATGGAACGCGTATCTTCTTTATCTTCGCGTATATGCAGCTCCACCTGCGCATTGGCGTTGCGCACGGTATAACCGGCCGCCAAAGCCATCAGCGAAATAGCGGGCATAATCCACCAGAAGAAATGTTTCAGCACAAAGAAAAAATCCGCCTGGTGCGGGCCGGCGGCCAGTTCTTTATAAATAACCAGCCCCAGCGGCTCGGCCAGCGGCAGCAGCACCGCCCCCAGCCCGATGGCGTAACAGGCGTATACCGTTACTTTGACGGTCTGTTCACGCTCCAGATTGACAACCTGCAATACCTCGGCCAATACCAGCGCGGCCACCGTTACGCTGAACACGCTGGAGGTAATCCCCAGCAGGAACACCAAAATCGCAAAGCTGTATTTCGGCTCAAAAAAACGGAACAATACAAACAAAACGCGGAAAATATAACGGGAATAATAATTGAAAATAATACTGACCACCAGCACGATAAAAGCCACGTTGACGGGAGAATTGAGCGCGTCATATATAAACTCTTTGCTCCACATTCCGCTGATGGTAACAGCCGCCGCACCGACCATAAGCAGAAAAATCTCCAAATGGTTTTCCACCCATTTGGATTTCAGCGGCCAGACCAGCAGGTTCAGCACCACCAGCCCCAGCAGAATTTTGGCAAGCAAAGAAATCTCCATAAAATTATTTTACAAAAAAGGCATTCTTATCCGCCTGAAAAAAGCGATTACATCGCTTTAGGCCCGTTACACCGCTCCGAGCACGGCTCTTTTTATTTTGTTAGAATGGTTTTATTCGTATAAAAAAGGAGCAAACCATGAAAAAAACCGCATTCGTATTAACCGCCCTGCTGGCGCTGGGCGGAGTTGCCTTCGCCTCTGACAGCTGCAACTGTGAAAAAGGCGATTTGGTCTGTTTGAGCAGCTGTGCGCGCAGCAAAGTGCAAAGCGCCAAAGACCAAGCCGCTGAAAAGCAGGCCGCCAGGGAAGCTTCTTCCGAAGATGCCAAAGAGGCTGCCAAAGCCAAATTGGAAGCTGCCAAAACCTCTGCCCAGGAAAAAGCCGCCGCGGCCAAAACCAACGCCAAAAGCAAATTGAGCGAACTGAAAGCACAGGCCCAGGCCAAACAAGAGGCCGCCAAAGCCGAACAGGAAGCTAAGGAAGAAGAAGCGGAAGCCAAAAAAGCCGCCGCCAAACAAAAGGTCAGTGACGCCAAAGCCGCCGCCAAAGCGGAGCTGAACGCCTGGAAAAATCTGGGAAAATAAAGTTATCCGAAACACAAAACCCACGCTTTCAGCGCGGGTTTTTTACATCGGCGGAAAAATCAGGGCATTAAATAGGCCCGTCCATTACCGATATTACGGGAAAAAGTCGCTCCCATAACTTCACGGCAATAAGAACCGTCCTCTCCTTCAAAGGTAACTCCGGAAGCCGTTCTTTCTATGCAGTAAATATCATTGGCCGTAGGCAGTGTGCCCGCCTGATAAGCCGCCATATACCCCGCCCCTTTATACGGGCCGCTGATGCGCCCGACATATACGGCCTTGTAGTCGGGATTGGTTTGCAGGCTCCATTCCCCGTTGGACACGGCCGGACGGCCGCTGTACCATTTTTCCGTGCCGGTCCAGGGCATGGAAATATCCAGGTCTTCCAGCGAATTGGTATATTCACCGTTGGCCATATAATACAAATGTTGGGCGTTTAAAAAACTTTTAATAATGGCCAGTGCCTGGGACGCGCGGGATTTTTCCACCGCTTTTTGATACTGCGGCAGGGCCACGGCGGCCAGTATACCGATAATTAAAACAACCACTAACAGCTCTATTAGCGTAAATGCGGCGTTTTTCTTTATATTCATGCAAAA
>DWVB01000066.1 GCA_019120455.1 Candidatus Avelusimicrobium excrementipullorum | reverse complement strand
GGTGGCTGGTAGGGGCGGAAGTCAGCGGCGTGGGGCGCGAGGAAAGCCGTGTGGAAATTACGGCTAACCCCGTCACAAAAACCGTCGCGCTGGCTCTGTTCGGTGCCTGCGTGCTGGTGGTGCTGTGGCAGGGAGCGGTGCTCTCCAGCCAGTACCTGGCTTTCCGCGGGCAGAAACAAATGGCGCGCAAAAATTCTACGGCGGCTCAAAAAGATTTAAAAGAGGCCCTGCATTTGTATCCGGCCAATACGGAAGCCGGCTTTGCGCTGGGCAATTCCTTGCTGGCGGAAGAAAACTACGAAGAAGCGCTGGAGGCGTATGAGCGTACCATTTCCGCCGCGGCCTATTATGACCAGGTCTATTACCATGCCGCACTGGCCGCGCTGGGTAAAAACGACCATGCCAAAGCGGTGCATTATTTGCGCAAAACGCTGAAGCTGGACCCGTTTAATCTGGGAGCGTACGAAACCCTGGCCGAACTGGCCAAAGAGGATATTATTTACGCCGATACGGAAACCATGGACCTGCTGGAGCAGGGGGTGAAACTTTTCCGTTATGACGCGGGCCTGTGGCACGCCGTAGGGGCCATTTACATCAAACGCGGCGAAACGGAATATGCCAAAACTGTTTATAAAGACGCGCTGACCGTGGACACCCTGGACAAATCCCTGCGCCGCAGCCTGGATAAACTCTACACGACGGAAGAGGAACAGCCCGAAATTTTGTTGCAGGCCAAACAGTTGCAGGGATATTATGACAAAGTGCAGAATTTGCGCGGCACTTCGCGCGCCGGTTTGCGCCAGCTGCGCAGCCAGCTGGAAGCGTATATGGAAAAATATCCCGACGATCCAAACGGCCCGATTCTGCTGGCGCGTTATTTCTCACTGACGGGCAACGATATTAAATCCAAGGAATTGCTGGACGGAGTGCTGGCCAAACAGCCGGACAATTTGTCTGCCAATCTGGCTTTGTCGGCGCTGCTTTTGCAGGCCGAAGACGTGAACGCGGCCAAAAAGTATTTGCAAAACGCGCTGTTTTATTACCCGGGCAACCGCACGGCCCAAAACCGGCTGCAGCGTCTGGAAGAAAAACAATAAACGGGGTTTGCGGCCGGCCGGAAAAAGAAAAATAAAATTTTTGCTTGCCAGACGGCGCGCATTTATGCTTGAATAAGGTCTGCGGGTTTGCGCGTGCTCGCGTTTATTACGCGCGAAAGAACTTTACAAAAAGACGGAAATTGCTATAATTATCTGTGGGTTGTGCCAATTAACGTAAGGGGCAGTGACAAATCTATGAGAATATTCAAAGTAATAAGTGTCAAGTTTTTTGCGGCGCTGCTGGCTTTGTCTTTACTGACGGGGCCGAGCGCTTTGTTTGCGGCGGCTTCGTCATCTAAGCAGCTGGCAAAAGGCATAGAACTGTATAATGCGGAGAATTATGACGATGCCATGGACTATTTTATTGACGTGCTCGTCAACGGCTCCCGTTCCGAAGTGGACGAAGCCAACCGCTATATCAATTTAATCCACAACCGCATCGGCGGTATTCAGGATCCGGTGGAAGTGGACATCAACTTTAAAGAAGGCGAAGCCAGACGTTTGCAGCCCGGGCAGGATCCGGCCGTGTTGGAAGCGCAGATGGCCGCCGAAAACGCCCCGATTGAAAATTACCTGGACAGCGAAGGGCTGACCTATACCGCGGAACAGGACGCCATCGCCATGAAAGGCCAGGCGGAATCCGAGGCCGAAGCGGCCCAACAGCAGACGTTACTGGAACAGCAGGCGCAGGAACGCGCCTTGCAGGCACAGCAGGTTCCTTCCGAAGAAGAACAGGCCGCCAAAGCGTTGGAAGCCACGTCCACTTTTACGGATTTGTCTACTCCGTCGGCTTTAAAAGCCCGCCAGATTTATACCAGCCAAAAACTGGAAAGCATGAAACAGGCCGCCATTGCCAAGCTGCAGAAAGCCCAGGGTGTGCGCCTGTATTTCCGCAACGGCCTGCCTGACGCTATTGACATTGACAGCGAAGTGTTGTTTAACGGGTATAAATTCCGCCCCGAGGCTTTGCCGGTGCTGGACGAAATTTATACGCTGATGGCGCTGACCCAGGGCGCAGGCTACATCATTTTGCCCCCGGGTTCTTATACCGATAATATTACGCTGGCCGGCATCCGCCAGGCCATGGCGCTCAATTCTTTCCTGGTGCATAAAGGCTTGTCCTCGGGTAAACTCAGCTATAATATGGGGCTTTTTGACCAGGAACCTCCGGCCAAATTCGCCAATCTGGACGGTGTGTCCATTGTGTTTGACTTTGAGGCGGATTTGCCCGCTTCCATGCCCCAGGCCGTTTCCGTTACCAAACTGCCGATGCTCAGCATGGCCGTGGTGCCCGTGAGCAATGAAATTGACCCGTCTGCAGGTGAAGCCTTTGCCATAGATTTTTCCGTCATTGAAACGGCCGAGCCGCTGGACAACTGGCTGTTCCAGGTGGTGCAGCACGCCGCCAACGGCGGTTATTATGTGGTGCGCCAGCTGGAAGGTTTTTCGCCGGTGTATCATCAGATAGTCTGGAACGGGCGCAAAGGCATTATCGGCCCCGAGCTGGCCTGCGGCACGTATACGCTGGCTTTGACCGCTACGGACGTCATGGGCGGCAAACGCACCGTGCGCCGCCAAATTGAAGTGGCGTGCACCAACCAGCAGACCGAGAAAGAAAAAACAGAAACTTCCGCCGCTGATAAACAGTTGAATTATAAAACGGCGCGTTTATGGAATAAACCGGCCCGCGTAATGAAAGCGGCACCCGCTCCGGCGGAACCGGAAGTGGTGGATCCGTTTGCTTCCACCGCACCGGCGGCCAATGCGGCTGATGCCTATGCCGTGCAAAATGCCGGCGTAACGGACCCCTATGCCGCTTACGGTGCCCAGCAGCAGGGCGCTGCCGACCCGTATGCCGCTTACGGCACCCAACCGCAGGGTGGAGTCACCAACCCTTACGCCGCGCCGCAGCAGACGGGGGTGAGCAACCCTTATGCACAGCAGCCTGCCGCGCAGCCCGCACAAGGCGTGACCAATCCTTATGATATGCCTTATGAGGAGTACAGCGGCCAGCAATAAAGATTTCTTGAGGTCAAGGATTTGTTTCTTATGAAGAAAACGTCCATAAATTTAGCAGACACGCTGATAGGCAAAAACATGAAAGCTCACCCCGACGCTTTGGGGTTGTATATCGGGCTGAATGAAATGTATATTGCCCAGAGTTCGCGCAAAGACGGCGGCATTACGCTGGAGTCTTTGTTGCGCGTACCTATTTCGGATGTGGACGCCAGCAAATTAAAACCGCTGGATCTGAATGAAGGTTTTTTTGCCGAAGACAACTGGCTGGAAGCGCTGACCAAAGTGGCTTCCAAGAAAAAGTGGAATAACCAGCAGACGGTGGTGTCTTTGTCGGCTTCGTTTTCGCTGCTGCGCCATTTTGTGATTCCGACAATGATTGAACGCAAACACTGGAAGGAAGCCATTCCGCTGCAGGCGCGCAAATACATTCATTTTCCGTTTGAAAAAGCGCTGTATTCCTATTATGTGTATGAGTTTGAAACGGCCGCGACCAAACAGAAACGTCTGGGCGTGATTTTTGCCATGACGCCTAAGGCGATTGTGGAGCGTCTGGAAAAGGCCTTGCGCAGCGTAGGGCTGGACCCCGTGGCTATTGAGCCTTCCGCTTTGTCATTGAGCCGCGCTTTTTCTGACAGTGACAAAGAAGCGGTGGACAATTCCGGCCGGATTTATTCGTTCTTTGGTACGGATTTGGCCAGTTTTGTGTTTACCAACCACAATGCGCCCGTATTGTTGCGTGAGGTGGAAATTGCCGGTTCTTTGCCCGTGGAGCGGCGCCGTCTGGAAATTACCAATTATACGGAATTTATTGCCAAACAGCTGGAAAAGGATCCGTTTGAAGAAGCCGTTATTATGGGCTGCGATACGGATAACTGGACTCCGCTGCTGGAGGCGGATTCCAAAAAGCCTGTGCGCAAATGGGATTTGAGCGAAGTCTACGGTATTGAAACCAAATCTGCCGGAGAAATCGCCGCCATCGGCGCCAGCATAAAATTTTATGACAGCAAAAGCCCGGACCTGGACTTTATTAAGCGCAACCGCCTGAGCGATTATGAGTTCAACGCTGGCCTGATGTTTTGGAAAATAGCCGCCGTGGTGGCGGTGTTCTTCCTTTTGCTTTTGGGCAAGAGCTGGCTGGGCGTGCAAGCCGATAACCGCGAGCTCAAACGCGTCAAAAGCCAAAATGCCGCACCGATTGCGGATTTTGACGGCCTGACGGCTTCCCAAATTGAAAGCAATTTGAGCCGTATCCAGACCCAAAATACCAACCTGGAAAAGTTCATGAAAAAGAACACCATCACCCCGCTTTTGGTGGATGTGGTGTCGGCTATACCTGAGCAAATGTGGATATCCACATTGGCTTATAAAGAAGAGTTCCCTCCCAAAAGCGGAGACGTGCGTTCTTTGTCTTTTGAAGGATTTATCAAAACCGGAAATCCGGAACAAGACCTGGTGGTGGGGAAACAGTTTTATGATAAAATCGTGGAAATGCCCGCCATCAAAGCCTTATGCGGCACGCAGGCTGAAATTAAATACCGTGACGTAGCCACCGCAGGGGCGGACGCGGACGTTTCGCAACGGCGCGACGCCAACAGCGGTTTGCAGACGTCTTTTACCTTTACCTGCGGCAAAGGAGGGACTTCCAGATGAAGCCGTCCGTAAATTTATCCAATAAATTCGTAGAGTCCGTTAAGCAGGGCTTTAATGATATTAAATTGGTAATGGAAGAGGGCAATTATAACTTGTTCCTCAAGCAGTTTGTGGCCATTATTGTGGTGTTTCTGCTGTACCGGTATGCCGGCGGGGCTTTGCAGGCAAAATCGGCAAATATTCTGGGGCAGATAGACGCCATTGAAGCGCAGTTTACCAATGAAAAAGAATATATGGCCAGCAAACAGAAACTGCTGGAATTGGAGCCCCGTTTTCCGGACGTATCAGCCAAGAATGACTGGCTGCTGCGCCAAATTGTGGCCGTATTCCGTGATTCCAATGTTACGCCGACGCTGGGTTCGGCTCAGGCGGAAGATACGTCCAATTCCGGTTATACCGTGGCCGGCATTCCGGTAACCATGGTTACTTCGTTTGGCGATTTCGGCCGTCTGTTGGCCAATATTGAAAATAAAGAAGAATATTTGCGTGTTTCCGAATTTACGCTGACCAAACAGGCGGAAAATCTGGGACAAAATGATATTACCATACGTATTAACACCATTTTCCCGCAGGAAAAAATAGCCGCAAAAATGTTTAAAGATGCGGCGGGAGGAAAGAAATGATAAAGCTTCGTTTGCTGGCCGTGTCTTTGCTCTGTTTTTCTTTCCAGCCGCTGTGGGCTGTTTCCGATTTGGCGCCCGCCCTGCCGGATTTGATGCTGCCTGCCGAAACGCAGGACCAGCCGGCTGCGCCTGTTGCCGCGGCCGAAACGGCAATACCCGTGCCTGCGCCGTCGGTTCCCCAAAAATCCCGTGCGGCTAAAAAACGTTCGTCCGTGCCTGCGGTAACGAATACGGTTTCCAAAGTAAATACGGAAGAAATTTCCGTAGAAAACTTGTTGCCTCCGTCTGCCCAGCCCATGACGCTGGCCCAGGCTCCGGTTTCCGCGCCTGCCGAAACGACTATGATGCCAGAAGCGCTGCCCGCGTCCGTACCTGCGGATACGGTGTCTGCTCCTTCATTGCCGGCCCAACCCGTATCGGCCGTACCGGCGGCGGAAGAAGCGGTGCTAGTCCCCGCTGCTCCGGTCCAGGAAGCGGCTGCCGCGCCAAAAGAACCGCTGGTGCAGTTTAATCCGCCCACGGACCGTGACCCGACCCTTTCTCCCGATGATGCGCTGCTTTTGAAACACCGTGAAGAAGAACGCCTGCGCGCCCTGGAGGCCGAACGCCAGCGCAAGCTGGAAGAAGAAAGACGCCGCCTGGCCGAGCTGGAGCGCCAGCGCCGGTTGGAGCTGGAGCGTTTGCGTGATCCTTCCCGTGAAATCCGCGGCAGAATCCGCGTCAGCGGCATTATCGGGCAGGAAGCGTTTATCGGAAACAGAATTTATTCCGTAGGACAGACGATTTTGGGCGCACGCATTGTAGAGGTGCGGCCGGATTCGGTTGTGTTTGTCTATAAAGGACAGCGGTTTATAAAAAACGTAGACTTGAAGTAAAAAATCATTTGTTGTTTACACACAGGAGGATAGATGAAACATCGGTTAGGAGTTTTTCTGGCTTTATTGATGGCGGCCGCTCCCTCGGCTTCGGTTTTTGCGCAGAACGCCGTGGCAGAAGCCACCACCATTACGGCTGAAGAAACCGTAAAGTTGTCCGGTGAGCCTGATTTGTATAAGGAGGCGGAGATTTCGTCCCCGCTGGACCGCAAGGTGTCCATTCGCGTGGCCAATGTGCCTATTTCCGCGTTCCTTAACAGTATTACCACCCAGGCCGGCATCAACTTTATCATGAGCGAGGAATTCGCCAATAAAAAAGTAACGGCTTCGTTGACGCGTGTAACGGTACGCGAAGCGCTGGACACGTTGCTGCGGGTGCACGGGCTGACCTATCAGCGCATCGGCAAAAGCGACAGCTATGTGGTCACCAAACGCTCCAACGACGCGCCGGACACCATTACCAAGATTTATACGCTGAGCTATATCTCTCTGCAGGCGATCGGCTCTCCTTCCAGCGAATTGAGCAATATTATGCCGCAGGATGTTTCTACTACCGGATCCAGCCTCAGCGGCTACTCTTCTTATGACACCGGCAGCAGCTATAGCAGCGGCAGCAGTTCTTTAAATTCCGGCGGTGACGCTTACTCCGGTACGGCCGAGATTATTGGTATTGTACAGAGCATGCTGTCCGAAGTGGGCCGCATTGCGGTGGATCCCCGCACTAACAAGCTGATTGTGACCGATGTGCCGGAAGTTTTCCCGCAGATTGAAAATATTCTGGCTGAACTGGATATTAAACCGCCCCAGATTTTAATTGAAGCCCAGATTGTGGAAGTCACCAAGACCAGCGGTCTGTCTTTGGGCTTTGAATACGGCGGTTCCGACGGTACGCTGGTATCCTTTACCGGTCCGAGCCGCGAAATTACCTCCGAATATATGCGCGGCTATGCCTCTGACGGAACGACCAAGCTGTCTGGTTGGGATTGGATTTTCCCCAGCAATAGTGATTTGAATGGGGACAGCTCCGGCAGTTCCTCCAGCAGCAGTTCTTCCAGCAGCTCCAGTGAAAATGAGAGCGAGGGCGGCTTGTTGGACTTTACCTCCTTTCAGATTGTGTTGCGCAGCCTGTTAACCCGCGGTGAAGCTAAATACCTGGGTAAACCGAAAGTGGTGACGCTCAACAACAAAACCGCCACCATTACGACTTCTACGGACGCAACGGTGGGTTATACTCAGTCCCAGTCCGGCGGCGGCGACAATACGCTGACCGTCTCCGGTGCGGAAAGAAAACGCGTCGGTCTGACCTTGCAGGTTACTCCGCAGGTGAACCGCGAAGGCTATGTGACGCTGTACGTGCAGCCTTCGTATTCCGACGTGGTCAGCTCCGGCTTTGAAGACACGATGGATACCACCACCCGCGCCGCTTCCACGCTGGTGCGCGTGAAAAACGGACAGACGGTGGTTATCGGCGGTTTGCTGACTTCCCGCGAAACGGACCAGACCCGCAAAGTGCCCCTGTTGGGTGACATCCCCATACTGGGTTGGCTGTTTACCAGCCGCAGCACTTCCAAGAGCACGACCGATTTGGTCATCTTTATTACGCCGACTATCCTGGCGGAATAAAATAGCGGGCAGTAGTAAGGTATCTTTTTGCTTGCCCCCTTTGCCCAAAAGGGGGCAAGCGGCAAAAGTGCAAAGGCCCGCAAGGGCGTAAAGGAAAGAAAAATGGCGAAAGAATTAAGCGAAATTTTAGTTGAACAGGGCACGCTGACGCCGGAACAGATAAAACGTTCCGAGCTGTATGCGCGCCAAAACAATACTACATTGGCCGAAGCGATTGTGCTGTTTGGGTTTGCGACGGAAGAACAGGTCACTTCCGCTCTGGCCAAACATTTTTCTCTCCCTTACGCCTCACGGGAAAACGGCATTCTGATGCCGGAACGTGAGCAGAATTTACAGAAACTTATTCCGGAAAAATTCGCGCGCGAAAATTTAGTCATTCCGCTGTTTATTGAGGATAACGAACTGGCGGTGGCTCTATATGACCCTTCCAACCTGTTTTTAATAGACAATATCCGCATGATGGCCGGCAAGGAAGTGCAGACTTTCGTGGCCAGCAAAAGCCAGATATTGGCGGCGGTGGATTCTTTTTACGGACATAAAAACCTGCTGGACGAAGTCGTACGCGAGACAGGGTCGGCCAAAGATGCGGTTGCCACCGCCACCGATGAAGATGTGCAGGTAGAAGGCGGCAGTTTGGATCTGGATAAGTCTTCCGCCAACAGTTCCCAGTACATCAAACTGGTGAACGCCATTTTGAAGCAGGCCATTTCGGAGCGTACCTCTGATATTCACCTGGAAATGTTTGACGAACGCGTAAGTTTGCGTTTCCGCATAGACGGTTCTTTGTATGAGCGCACTCCGCCAAACAAAGATTCCGTGGCGGCCATTATTTCCCGTATTAAAATTTTGTCCAAACTGGATATCGCCGAAAAGCGTTTGCCGCAGGACGGCAGCTTCAGTATTAAATACCAGAACCGCACCATTGAAGTCCGTGTTTCCGTATGCCCCGCAGTATACGGCGAAAAGCTCGTGCTTCGTATTCTGGACCGCGGTACGGGGGAAATGAACGTGGACAAGCTGGGCTTTGAGCCGGAGCAGAAAAAAGCCTTCTTGGAAGCGGCCAATCTACCCCACGGACTGATCTTCCTGACGGGGCCTACCGGTTCCGGTAAATCCACGACGCTTAACGCCGTGTTGACCACCATTCGTACGCCGGAGCTTAACTTTATGACGCTGGAAGACCCGGTGGAATACAAGTTGGCCGGTATCAGCCAGGTGCAGGTAAAGCCGCAAATCGGGCTGACTTTTGCCGCGGGCCTGCGTTCATTTTTGCGTCAGGACCCGGACGTTATTCTGGTGGGCGAGGTGCGCGACAGCGAAACCGCCGAAGCCTGCCTGAAAGCCGCGTTAACCGGTCACCTGGTGCTGTCCACCCTGCATACCAACGACGCGCTGGGCGCCATTCCCCGTTTGATTGATATGGGCATGGAGCCTTTCCTGTTGTCCAGTTCTTTGGCGTTGGTGGCCGCACAGCGTTTGGTGCGTATTTTGTGCCCGTACTGCAAAGTGCCCTACCAGCCCGATCCGTCCATTGTGGCGAAAATTATTAATGAGGGGCATTTTAATCCCCGCGAGGCCAACACCTGGACGTTTTATAAGGCCGTCGGCTGTCCCAAATGCGTGGGAACGGGGTACCTGGGCCGCCGCGCCATTTACGAAGTGTACCGCGTCAACGAAGAATTGCGCAATATTATTTATAAGTCACAGGACTTGATTGAAATGCGCAAAGCCATGGACCGCAGCGGTACGCTCAATCTGCGCGGCAACGGCTGGCGCAAAGTGGTCAAAGGCTTGACCACTGTGGAAGAAATTTTAAATATCACTACTGAGGACTAAGGGGTTTTATGCAAAAATACAGTTACGTGGTGAAAGACGGATCAGGAAAAACGCTTAGAGGCAGTATTAACGCCGAAAGCCGCGAACGCGTCATCTTTGCACTGCAAAACAAAGGGTTTATTATCCTGGAAGTGCGCGAAGGGGCGGGTTCTACGCTGTTCGGCAAGACGGCCGGCCGCAAAAAAACAGGCGGGAAAGTGCCCGGCCATGTGCTGGCGTTTTTTGCCGAGCAGCTTTCCACGCTGATCGCCGGCGGCGTGCCGCTGGTGCGCGCCATTGCGCTGCTCAGTGAATATTCTTCCGACCCGAAATTGGGCGTGGTGCTCAATCAGGTGGCCAAAGACATTGCCGGCGGTAACTCGCTGCACTCGGCGCTGGCCCGCCATCCCAAAACCTTTGATAACATCTGGCTGTCACTGGTGCAGGCCGGTGAAGTGGGCGGACAGCTGTCTGAAACGCTGGGGCAAATTGCGGCGTATATCAAAATGCAGGAAGGCATGAAAAGCAAAATTATTACGGCTATCACCTATCCGGCCATTTTGATGGTGGCTTCCGTGGGCGTATTGATTTACTTCGTGCTGGGCATTGTGCCTACGTTTGCCCAAATCTTTAAAGATTTTAATATTGAACTGCCCATGATTACGGTCATGGTGCTGGCCGTGTCCGGCTTTTTTGTCAATCACGGTATTTTGCTGATTGTGGGACTGATTGTGCTGTTTTTGGCGTTTCGTTTTTATATCAAAACGCCGGAAGGGCGCAAGCGCTGGCATTCGTTTCTGCTTTCCATTCCGCTGTTCGGCAATTTCCTGCGCAATATTTATTATTCGCGCATGCTGACCACCCTGGCCACTCTGCTGCGCAGCGGCGTGACGATTTTAAACGCCATTGCCGTATTGGAAGAATCGTTTAACACCAACGTCATTATCCAAAACGCGCTGCGTGTGGCTAAATCCGACGTGGCGGCAGGCCGTTCCATTTCCGATTCCTTCCGCGCCGCGGGCGTATTCCCGGGGCTGATGACCGAAATGATGCTGATGGGTGAAGAATCCGGTAAACTGCCCAGCATTATTGCCACGCTGTCCAAGTTTTATTCCGATAACGTGGACCAGTTTATCGCCCGTTTCTCCGCCGTCATTGACCCGATTCTGGTGGTCGGCGTCGGTGTGCTGATCGGTATCATCGTGGCGTCCATCTTCCTGCCGATTTTCAAACTGTCCCAAATCGGCGGCGGTTGATGAAGGGGGAAAAGTCTATGAAAACGGATTTTAACCTTTTGCGTTCCGTAGGTTCCCGCGGCGGTTTTACGCTGCTGGAAGTGTTGATTGTGGTGGTGATTGCCGTTTTGGTAACCATGTTTGCGGTCCCTTCCTACCGCAAAGCGCAGGAGCGCAACCGGTTTATGGCCGCTACCGGTGTGCTGATGGATATCGGCAATGCGGCGCGTATGCTGCATGAGGATTATCCGAACCTGACATATAATGCCAATGTAACGGCTAATACCAGTTGGACGGACAGTAACTGCCCTTCCGAGCCGACCAGCAGCAATGCGCTGATGTTTTTGCAGTGCCACCGGTATTTAAATGACATTCCCTTCAGTGACACTACATATCAGGGGTACTCTTATAAAATCAGTGCCAAGGCTACTGCCAGCTGCAGCGGTTGTTCTGCCAGTGGGGTGGCCTGCATGTATGATACGGACGCTTTAAGTGAATATAAATGCGCTTATATTGACAAAAGCGGAATCTTGCACAATAATTAGAGTATGGGGCGGAAACATAGGGAGTGTATATGGCTAGTAGAGGGCTAAGAGTTTTTAAAGATAAGGGGTTTACGCTGGTGGAGCTTTTGGTGGCGGCCACCATTATCGGCATTTTGGCGGTTTTTGCCACCAATTCTTACCGTAACGGCGTGGCGGAAACCCGCTGGGCCCAGGCCAAAGCCAATCTGGAACAACTGGCCGCTGCCGTACAGCGGGTGAAATTGGATTATCCTGCTGTGAAATTTTCTAATACAGAGATGTCAAATACCACCTCCGATACATGCAGTTTTTATCCGGGAGTAAGAGGGACCTTCTCTCCTGCGGTTTTGATCCCCTGCGGATATCTGGAGGGAAGTGATTGGAACAGTGAGTATTTTCAATATTATGTCTGTGATAACCGCACCTCTTCCCCGTGTAAAAGCGGTGCCATTGCCTGCGTCGGGTTTAGCAGCAATGCCAAAGTCCCTTCCAGGTATAAAAATTATACATATTGTTATTCCGGCGGCAGCGGCGGTGAGGAAACCTTGTCGTAAAAGGGTGTGTTTATGAAGAAAGGTTTTACATTAATGGAAATTTTGTTTGTGCTTTTGGTCATTGCGCTGGTGGTCAGCTTTGCCGTGCCTGCCATCCGTTCCGTACGCTATGACGTGTATAATTCCCGCGCCAAAGCCGCCCTGAAAAAACTGGCCGAAGCGCGGCGTTCATACTACCAGCAGACAAAAGGCTCCGATATTAGCGGCGGATTTGGCGGCTCCGTGGCGGAAAGCTATGCTTCCTATACTTGCCAGGCTGTCGCCGCCAGCGGTATTCCTGGATCTCGTACAAACAGTGATGTTTCCCAATTATTTGCCTGCGGTTTTTTGGACTGGCGGGATTTTGTGGATTTGCCTTATAACTTTATCATGTGCGGCACCAGCCGTCCGATCGGTTCGCAGCCCTGCATTGCTTTAGACGGCAGCAATATGGTATATGCTGCGGCTATGGGGATACAGGGCCAGGCCGGCTCCAAATATGAATCTCCCTCCCAGTATTTCATGTCCATCGGGGCGGATATGCAGGTGCGGGACAATTTGGAATAAGGGGTATATATGAAAAAGATTTTAAAAAGCAAAAAGGGCGTAACGATTTTGGAAGGGTTAATCGCGCTGGCATTGTTGGCGCTGGTGGCCACGGGTACGTTTGCGGTGTTGCTGTCGGCTTCGCGCACGTCATCCCAGCCGGATATCCGCGAGGAAATGGCGCTGGCCGTGGAAAAAGCCGCTCAGAAGCTGCAGGTGTATGTATACCCGGATGGGTTTGATCCGGATGATGTGGACGACATTAGTACAGCCGTGACCAAGGGGTTGTGCGGCACGCAGGACGCGCTGTATGTGTTGGACGAAGGGGAACATAACATAGACTGTTTGCTGCCGCCTATTTGTGATGCCAACAATTCCTCTTTTACGTATACGGTAGACAATCTGACGACGGGCCTGCCCAAGACAACATCCTCTGCTATACCCATGCGTACTTTTGACCAAATACAGGAAAAAGACGCCGACGGGAATAATGCCGGTGCGGATATTGATGGAGAGTATGCCCGCACGGTAACGTTTGAAATTACCTGCAACGGATTTACATTATGAAAAAGAACAGATTTTTCTCTTTTCGTTTCGGTAAAGACCGCGGCGGTTTCACGCTGACGGAAGTGCTTTTGGCCGTGATGATTGTGGGCCTGATAGCCGTGGCCCTGGCGGCGCTGACGCGCGCCGCCGCGCGCGAATCCGGCGCGGGCCGCAGTAAAATTATGCTGCGCAATAATTTGTCTACTTTTGTGCGTACCCTGCGGCGGGATATGGCCCAGGCGACGGTGGTGAAATCCGTTTCCGGCACGGCTTCCTGCAATACCCGTTCTCCGGTTACGTTGGTGCAGCTGGCGCAGAATGTGGACAGCAGCGGAAATATGATTATCCGTACTGTCAAGGAAGACACTTTGTATACCATCCAAGAAGCCACTTATATTACATATTGTTTCCTTTGCGGGACGGATACGGCCAATATTTCTCCGTCAGGAGCCAAACGCGGAGGGAAAATTTACCGGCTGACTTCCAATACTTCTTACCCTTCCTGCAGCAGTTATGCTTCCGGGGAGTTGGTGCTGGATAACGTCAAGTGGATTTCCGGTACCTATTCTGTACCGTATTTCAATATAGATACATTCAGCCGAGGTAAGACCAACAGCCTGCTGACGGTACACATTATTACAGAGCTGAACAGTGTTCCCGTCATGAACGAAGTGATAGAAGAAACGTTCGCTATGCCGATGGGATATTAAGGGGAATATATGAAACTGAATAAAAAAGGCGCCGCTTTGATGCAGGTTTTGCTGATTACAATTATTCTGGCCGGTATCGCCACGATGATTTTGCGCGCTACGCTTTCGCGCACGAGCTCCGCGCGCCGTACCCGCCGCGCAGTGTCGGCCCAGGTGTTAATACAAACCTGTATGGCTGAGGTAAACAGTCTGTGGTCCAAAAAAACGCCGGAAGCCTTCCGAAGGGATTTGCAGGGTGATGACAACGGTCCGTATATGTATTGCAACGGCGGACCCTGTTTGGTTGGCGCAGAGGAATGCCCCTGCCCCAAGGAGAACCGTGTCTACACCTATACCTGTACGATAGATAATCCGTACGGCGGAGACCCTTATAAAGTAAAAGCATATTTTGAAAAGGACAATACGGCCAGCGGCGCTTCGGGCGGTATGATGTGGCAGCTGGTGTATGAAATAGAAGAAGGCAGCGACGCTCTGTAGGGTTAAAAAAGCGGGAGCGGGGAATGAAAAAATATTTTTTTCTGGCGGTATGTATCGGTGCGGCAGCTAGCGGCTGGGCGCAGGCGGTGCCTTACCCGCAGGGGGACCGGGCCGCAGACGCCGTGCAGGAAGCGCCGTCCTCCAGCATTGATTTATTGCGCCGTTCTTTAGAGTCTTCCGATGTGGCCTCGGCGGCGGACGGCCAAACTGCCGTCTCTACGGGGACTGTTTCGCCTGCTTCTGCCGCTGCCGCTCCGGCGGCCGCTTCTACGGGTGCAGTATCCGGCCTGCAAAAGAGGCCTTCCACATCTACGGCGGCCAATACGCGTCCGGCTTCCGGCAATTTTTTGGAAATGCCCTTGTCATCCGGCGCGGTGGTAACGACCACGGTGCCCCAGCGTGCGCCGGCGGCTTCCACCCAGCGCAGAACGACCCGCGCGCGCCGCACTGCTGCGTCAGCGTCTGCGCCGGCTTCTGCCGCGCGTACGGCGACGGCTGCTTCCACGCAAACCGCTGTTTCCACGGCGACGGCCTCTGCGGTTTCTTCTTCCTCCTCTACTATTTCCGGCGAGCCGTCGGCTCCGATACCGGGCACGGCGGCGGATATGGAGCAGGCTTCGCGCGAAGCCATTGCCCAGGAAGAACTGGATTTTGCCGCGCGTATGCTGCAGCAGGCCCGCGAAGAGATGTCCTCCGGCCGTTATATCCCTCCGTCCGCGGCAGAGACGGCCGGTTCCGTTCCGTCCGTGCAGGCCAACCGCCCGTTTGACCCGAATGATTATCGCCCGGGCGTGGAGTGGCAGCCGTCCAATACCACGCATTTTACGATTTATACGCAAAAGCGAGACAGCGGTATCAGTTCTTCCAATATGGGCATAATTTTTGAGTCGGCCTATACCACCCTGCGCCGCAATATTCCGTGGATGATGTCCGATAAAGTACGCGTGTTTGTCTATCAGGATCACAACAGCTATTTAAAACACGAACCCAATGCCAAAGCCTGGACGCGCGCGCTGGCGTATCCGACCAGAGGGGAAATCGTCGTTTATGACGAGCCCGGCAAACAGCAGGAACTCAAAGAAGTGTTTACGCATGAGCTGGTGCATATTTTTACGCAAAAATATTTTGACAAACATCATACGGGCCGTCTGATGACGCCGGAATGGCTGGACGAAGGTCTGGCCGTGTATATGGAGGACCAGGCGTATAACGGCCGTCAGGGCGGGCCGTGGGCCAATGATTTTAAGACGCTGAACTTCCAGCGCAGCAAAGAAACGCAACTGGCCAATTTCTCTTCCACCAATATGTTTGGCGGAGCGCGTTCCTTTACCACGGGCCAGCGCGGCGGAGGGAAGCCTTTGTACTTTATGCCTTTTGACCAGTTTATGCAAGACGGTTCACTGGCCTCTATGGAGGGCCGCGGCAAAACGCAGGACTGGTATTTCCAGGCATACGCCATGGTGCGCTTTTTGCTCAATCCCTCCGGCGGCATGTCCCCTTCCAACCGCATGCAGTTTGAGCAGTTTACCCGTCTGATTGCACAGGGCGAACAGGTGCGTGACCCGCGCAGCGGTTTCCCCGCGCGCGACGCAAACGGCCGTCCCGTTTATAAACTGTATCCGGTGGAAAGCGCCCTCGGCCGCGCTTACCGTTACAATTCCACGGCGAATTTTGAAGACGCCTTCTGGCGCTGGGCCGACGGCGCGCGTTAATTTCCTTTCACGTCAACTATTTCCCCGTCACGAATCGGGCGGGGATTTTTGCTTTTTGTCCAAAGCGGCTTTTCTGCGGATTGAGGCCTTATTGGCCCTTTTGGTATTTTCTGCATGCAGGTCTCATTCTTTATACTCTGTTCCATAAAATAAGCTGAAGAAAAATAGATTTATTTTGGCGGATATATAATTGGGAACTCCTTCTGTTTCCTGTCTTCAATTTGACAAAATTTATAAAATTTGCTAAAATAAATATATACAAACAATCCTCTGTTTGTATTTTTTTATCCTTATTTTCCTTTCCTTTGACTGTCAAACGGCGCACTGTTGCGGTGCGGCGTTTGCACCTCTGTGAGGGTCTCTTGACTACCAAACATCTTTCCGCACCTTCGGCGGAGCTTGCCGCTTGCGGACCGGTCCCTGCCCCGGGTGAAGGGGTTTCTGTTTCGGCGATTTCTTCCGGCGCAGACAAGGTTTCCGCAAAACGCGTTAAAACGCGCAAAACCCCGGCCAAAACGCGCCGCAGGGCTAAAACCGGCCCCGAGTACCGGCCGGAATTTTGCGCGCGGCTGCTGGCGTTTTTTGACGTACCTCCCTTTAAGGTAACCGAAGTGCAGAAAAAAGACGGCTCCATCACCCTGCTGGAAACCGCTTCTGAATTGCCCACCTTTGCGGCGTTTGCGCGCAGTTTGGGCGTAACGCAAAGCACGCTGATGGCTTGGGAAGAGAAACACGCGGACTTTGCCGAAGCGGCCAAAAAGGCGCGTGATTTGCAGGGCGATATCCTTATACAAAACAGCCTGCGCGGCAATTATTCCGCGTCTTTTGCCGTGTTTACGGCCAAAAATATTTTGGGCTGGAGCGACGGCAAAGACGAACCCAAACAGCCGCCGCGCCCGCTGGTGGTGCGCTGGGAGAAAGAATGAAAAAGAACATGGCCGTTATTATCCCGTACAAGCCCCGCTACCCGCAAAACCTCATTCACGCCGCGCTGGAAAGCCGCCGCTTTTGCGTGCTCGTTACGCACCGCCAGATGGGCAAAACCGTCTGCGCCGTCAACCATTTGCTTAAAAGCGCGCTGACCAATACGCGCCCCGCACCGCGTTATTTTTACATTGCCCCTTTTCTGAAACAAACCAAACTTATTGCCTGGGACTATATCAAACGTTTTTCCGCGCCGCTGCCGGATATCAAACTGTCCGAAGCCGAACTGTGCCTGCAGCTGCCCAACGGGGCCAAAATCTGGCTGCTGGGGGCCGATAATCCCGACGCCCTGCGCGGTACCTACGCCGACGGCGTGGTGCTGGACGAATACGCCCAAATCAAGCCCGACGTGTTTGACGAAATCGTGCGCCCGATGTTGCTTTCTCGCCGCGGCTGGGCATTGTTTACGGGCACGCCGAAAGGACAAAACCAGTTTTATGAGCTCTACCAGTATGCCCAAAAAGCCGCCGCACAGGGAAATGCGGATTGGTGGTGCGGACTTTTTCCCGCCGATGAAACCGGCGTCATCGTCCCGCAGGAACTGGAAGAAATCCGCCGCCGCACGCCGCCGCGTTTGTTCCGCCAGGAATATTTGTGCGATTTTACGGCGGATGCCGAGGATGTGCTGATTTCTTCGTCGCTGGCCGCGCAGGCCTGTGCGCGTCGTTACGGCGGGGGCGAAATTGCCTATGCGCCTAAGATTATCGGCGTGGATCCGGCGCGTTTCGGCGCGGACCGCAGCGTGATTTTTAGGCGGCAGGGCCTGCAGGCTTTTGCACCGCGCGTGCTGCACAAAACCGACAATATGACCCTGGCCGCCGTGACGGCGCGCGAAATAGAGCAGTTCCGCCCCGACGCGGTGTTTATAGACGCCGGCTGCGGCGGCGGCGTGATAGACCGCCTGCGTTCGCTGGGCTTTGCCGTGACGGAAATCAATTTCGGCTCCGCCCCCTTAAAAGCCGGCCAGTACGCCAACAAGCGCGCCGAAATGTGGGGGGAAATGCAAGCCTGGCTGCAGGCGGGCGGCGCCCTGCCGGCGTCGGCGGAGCTGAAGGCGGATTTGTGCGGCGTGCGTTACTCTTTTGACGCGGCGGGCCGCATGAAACTGGAAAGCAAAGAAGAATTAAAAGCCCGCACGGGCCGCAGCCCCGATTTGGCCGACGCGCTGGCCCTGACCTTTGCCCTGCCCGTGCGCAAACGTGCGGGCGGCGGAGGGGAATTTGCCCGCACGGAATACGAGGTATTATAAAAAACGCCGCATACGCGCGGCGTTAAAATGCTTACCGGATATTTTTTAGAAAAATAAATTTTCCGTTTTTCCCGACGTAAAAAATAAAATACTAACAAAAATATTGACAAAACTAACATTATTTGCTATAATGCTTTTGTCAGTAATCCTTCGGCAGTTTCTGCTTCAGATAATAAAAATGCTTACAGGCCAGCCATCAGCGCGGCCAGCACTCCCACAAACAGTGCCGTGACCAACAAAGACAGCCACAGCGCACTTTTGCGGCTGCCGCCTTTAAATACTTTGCGCGTAATAATATAAAACCCCGGAAACCCCACCAGCGCCGCAAACACCAAAATCAAAATGACTCCGCCCATAGTTCGTCCTCCTTGCAGCCTCTTTTTTATATCCTAATAAATTTTTACTTTGCCGGATAGACAGTACAAATTCACATACAGGTGGTTTATGAATAAAACCGATATACAAAACGCGGATTATTTCCGCAGCCGCTACGAAGAGATGAAATCCCAGGCGGCCTCCTGGCAGAGCGCCTGGAAAGAGCTGGCCAAATACATTGCGCCCACGCGCGGATTTTTTGAGGAGGACAATCCGTCCGACGGACGCAAACTGGACCACCGCGCGCTGATAGATTCGGACCCTTTGCTGGCCGTGGAAGTGTTAAGCGCGGGCATGATGAGCGGGCTGACCAGCCCCAGCCGCAGCTGGTTTGAGCTGTCCCTGCCCGACGGGGAACTGATGAAGCAAAGCGCGGTGCGCGCCTGGACGCATGAAGTGCGCCGGCGCATGGAAGAAGTGTTTGCGCGCTCCAATATATACAGCGTATTGCACGGGTTTTATCAGGAAATTTCCGTTTTCGGCACGGCGGCGTTTTTGCTGGAAGAAGATTTTGACCGCGTGATTTCCTGCCGTCTTTTCACCGCAGGGGAATATGTGCTGGACTGCGACGAAAAGGGCCGTATCAACGCTTTCGGGCGGGAGTTTTGGATGACGCCGGCGCAAATGGCCGAAAAATTCGGTCAGGAAAACCTGCCGCTTCCCGTGCGCCGCGCGGCGCAGGAAAACCGCGGCGGCTGGTTTAAAGTGCGCCATCTGATTTTGCCCAATCCGCAGGCCGACGAACGCAAGCTGGATTTTGCGCATATGCCCTATACATCGGTGTATATGACGCCGCAGGGGGACATTTTGCGCCGCGGCGGATACCGCGAGTTTCCCGTCATTGCCGCGCGCTGGGAAGTGAAAAACTCGTCCGACATTTACGGCCGCGGTCCGGGCTGGAAAGCACTGGGTGACGTAAAAATGCTGCAAAAAATGCAGAAAACCAAACTCGTCGCGTTGGACAAAAATACCAACCCGCCCATGCAGGTGTCCGCCAACGTGCAGGGCGAAGTGAACCTGCTGCCCGGCGGCCTGACGCGCTACAGCGGCAGCGGCGGCGATGCGGCCGTCAAACCCGCCTATCAGGTGCCGGTGGACTTGAATGCGCTGGAAGCCAGCATGGAACGTGTGAAGCAGACCATTAAGGGGCAGTTTTTCGCCGATGTGTTTTTAATGCTCGGCACGCAGAATTTTTCCCGCATGACCGCTACGGAAGTGGCCGAACGCCACCAGGAAAAAATGCTGGTGCTGGGGCCCGTGCTGGAGCGGCTGAAAAACGAGCTGTTGGACCCCTTGATTGAACGCACCTTTGCCATTATGTACCGCCGCGGCGTGGTGCCGCTGCCGCCGCCGCAGATACAGGGGCGGGAACTGAAAGTGCAGTATGTGTCCATGATTGCGCAGGCGCAGAAACAAAGCGGCATGGCGGCCCTGCAGCAGGCCGTGGCCTATGCGGCCAGCCTGGCTCAGGGCAACGGCGAAGTGCTGGACAAAGTAAATTTTGACGCCGCGCTGGAAGAAGGATTGGATATGCTGGGCGTGCCGCCCAATTTGCTGCGCTCCGACGAAGAAGCCCAGCAAATACGCACCCGCCGCGCGCAGCAGGCGGTGCAGCTGGCCGCTCAACAAAACACCCACTGACATTTAAATCCGCGCCGGCGGGACTGTCTGAAATTACCGAACGCCCGCCCGCGGCGCCGGGGGAAACGCACCGGACGTTTCCCCCAGGTGAAACAGGAGGAAAATTTACATGAAAAAAAGAACAGCGGAAAAAAGAAACCAGGCCGACCTGGCCGCCGTGCTGAAACTGCCGCAGGGGCGGCGGGCGCTGTGGCGCCTGCTGCAGGCCGCGCAGGTGGACGGGCACGGCTTTGTGCCCGGGGACCCCTGCGCCACGGCTTTTCACTGCGGCCAGAAAAGTCTGGGGCTTTTTCTGCAGGAGCAGATTATAGAAGTTTCGCCGCTTTTGCTGGCGCAGATGCGGGCGGAATATCTGTCTGAAGTAACTTCCCAGCAGAACGAAATCAACAAAGAAAGCGAGGAAATGCACAATGTCTGAACCCACGCAGCATGCGCCGCAGGAGGCGCAAACCGATTTGCAAATACAGGCCGCAGAAACGGCCGCAGGGCCCAGCGGCGCGGCAAACGCCGCCGCCGATAGGCCCCAACCTACCCGGGAAAAGTCTTTATCCTCCGACGTATACGCAGACATCAAACTGCCGCAGAACCTCCGGGGACGCGAGGAAACCTTCGCCGCGTTTAAACAGTTGGCGGCGGAACTGAAACTGCCCGCCGAAGCGGTGCAAAAACTGGTGCAGTGGGAGGCCGACGCGGCCGAAGAAGGCCGCAAAAGCCGCCGGGACGGACGCACACAGATTTTGCAGCGCTGGACGCAGCAAACGCGCGATATGTTCGGCCCCGCCTGCGGGCGCGAAATCACGCGTGCGCTGGACGCCGCGGAACGCTTCGGCGGGCCGGAACTGCGCGCCCTGCTGGACGCGACGGGTTTGGGCAGCCATCCGGCGGTGGTAAAGACCTTCCATAAAATCAGCCAACAAATCGGCGAGGACGAGTCCGTATCCGGCCGCGGCCGCGCGGCGGCGGACAAGACGTTTGCCGAGGCGTTGTACGGAAAAGCGCAGTAAGCGTTTTTCCCGTCCGAAAGGACCGGTACACAGAGGAAATTTATGGCAATTATTGCAGATAAATATTATAACCTGCTGGACTATGCCAAACAGTTTGACGAGTCCGGCCAGGAGCTGGCCATTGCCGAGGTGCTCAGCAAATCCAATGACATCATCGGCGATGCAATGGTGGTGGAAAGCAACCTGGACAGCGGCCACGAATACGCCGTGCGCACGGGCATTCCCGAGGGAACCTGGCGCAGAGCCTACCAGGGCATAGAGCCCGCCAAAGCCACCACCAAAGTGGTGGTGGAAAGCTACGGCACGCTGTCTGCCTACAGCGTGGTGGACAAGCTGATTGCCGAAAAAGGCGGCAATTTGCAGGCCGTGCGCACGGGCCAGAGCAAGGCCATTATTGCGGGCATGTCCAACACCATGGCGCGCAATCTGATTTACGGCAACGCCGGGGAAACGCCGGAGCGTTTTACGGGGCTGGCCGCGCGCTACAACACGCTGACCGAAGCCGAAAGCGCCAGAAACGTCATTGACGCGGGCGGCGAAACCGACGGGCAGAACTCCTCCATTTACCTGGTGGTGTGGGATACGGACAAAGTGTTCACATTCTTCCCCAAAGGCTCCAAAGCCGGCATCCAGCGCGTGGACCACGGGCTGGTCAACCACACCGACGCTGACGGCAACGAATACCCCGCTTACAAGGAATATTTTGAATGGAAGCTGGGCCTGGCCGTGCAGGACTGGCGCTATGCGGGGCGCATTTGCAACATTGACGTCAAAAACGTGCCCGCGGGCCTGATTGACAATATGTGCGAACTGGAAGAGCGCATTCAAAGCTTGAACCTGGGCAAGCCCTTCTGGTACATGAACCGCACGGTCAAGGCCGCACTGCGCAAGCTGACCAGCAACAAGCAGAACGTGCAGTACACGCCGGATCAGATTACCTCGCGCCCGCTGATGACGTTTAACGAAATCCCCGTGCATATCTGCGACGCCATCACCGACACCGAAGACGTGGTAGCCTGACGGCCGGACGGGGTCGCGCGGTGTGCAGGACCGGAACACCGGTTCCGATAAAAGAAAGCGGCTTTACTGCTGGAACGCTGCGCGCCGAACCGTGCAAGCGGCCCGGGGCCCGTACTGAGGGGCCCCTCAAAAAGTTTTCCAGAAAAACAAGGAGAAAATATGCTCATTGATTCTACGTTAATGCTTTCGGACAAGCAGGCTGTGACGGCCTCCGCCGCGTCTGAAAACATCATTGACCAGACGGCGGCGGGCGATGCGCACCGCCACGCCGCGGTGGTGGCCCAGGCAGACGAAGATTTTGCCGGTCTGACCAACTTAAAAATCAGCCTGCAAACCTGTGCCGATTCCGCTTTTGCCAGTCCGGTGGAGCTGGCGGCGGCCACGTTTGCGCTGGCGGATTTAAAGGCGGGCAATGCCCTGCTTAAAATGGCCCTGCCTTCGGGCGCTTTGCGCTATATCCGCGGCTATTATACCGTCAGCGGGACGGGCACGGCGGGCAAAATCTCGCTGTTTATTACGGACGAACCCGGCCAATAAGCCGGCGGGAGAAACGGGGCGCGCTCTGCCCGCGCCCCGGTTTTATGGGTGTGTCGTGAAGAATTTGGCCTTTTTGAAAAGGCTGCTTTCGGCTGGATGTTATTTTTGTTTCTTATGCCTTATGAAAGGAGACCCCCGTCTTTTTAGGGAGAGCAGGAGGCCGGGTGCTGATATCTGGGGGATTTCGGTCTTATCCGCAGTAATAAAGTTTTCCGAGCCCTTATTTCAGCATGGTTTGTGTCAATTTCTGCTGCGACAGGACGTTTTAACGTATTTTTAAGAGGGGAAGTATGCCCTTTCCCCTTCAAAATCGCGCTAAAGGGCAAAAATGGCGAAAAATGTCCCCAAATAGCCGTCAAAACCATAAAATCCCCCTCTTATTATCCTTCAAAATAGGAAAGTAGAACGAAAAAAGCTGTGTTTTCCCTAAAAAGTTGTAAAAGATACTGGCAGAGCCCAGACAATTTGGAAATGTTTTTATCATCTCTTTTTCTTTTTTTATAATTTATTAA